>JAFAQG010000218.1 GCA_019246575.1 Acidobacteriaceae bacterium | reverse complement strand
CCGGGCCATTGAGTGATGATCTGCACGTAGTTGTTGGCTACGTCGGGATAAGCCTCGACCGGCAACCTTTTGAATGAAATCGCTCCCCAGCCGAGTAAGAAGATCGCCAGCGCGAGCACCAGCAGCCGGTTTCGGAGCGCGAAATCGACAAATGCGCGAATCATCTTAACTACTCGTTCCTATTTCTCGTGCTCCGCGTTCAGCGCCAGCGCGTCATTGACCACTTCCTGCCCGGGCGAAAGACCCGACATGACGTCCTGTGTGCCGTTCGTGATCTTTCCGCCGGAAATCTCTGTTCTCCGAAACTTCCCGCCTTCCGCCGGAATGAACACCCAATCTCGGTCATGCAGGTGTAAAACGGCACTGGCCGGAACCGTCGCATAAACCCGGCCATGCTGGCCGTAGAATGTCGCGGTGACGAACATTCCTGAGCGCATGATTCCCGGATTCGCCAGCTCAATGCGGACCTTAGCCGTGCGAAGGCTCGGATCGAGAACGCGGCCGATGTTCGTGACCCGCCCCTGGAACTTACGATCAGGATAGGCATTCAGCACAACATCGGCGACATCTCCCAACTTCACCATCGGAATATCGTTCTCGTAGAAATCCGCAAGAATCCAGACTCGCGAAAGGTTGGCGATCGTAAACAGATTGGGTTGATTGTCGGGCGTATGCACGCTGGCCGAGAGTACGACGTTTTGCTCGATGATGGTTCCGTCCGACGGGGCGTAGATGTTTACGACTGGATCGTTATGATTGGGATCCGCGCCCATTGTGCGAAGCTGCTGGGCCGCGGTTTCGACGCTTACTCTCGCCTTCTCCTCAGTGTCCTCGGCGACCTGAAAATCGTTCAGCGAAATGGCCCCGTGCTCATAGAGGAGCTTCGCGCGCTCCAACTGCTTTTGCGCCAAAACCTCGTCGGCTTTGGCTTGGTTGTAATTTTGGAAGGCGGCAGCAATATCGTTGCTTAGCACTTTTAATAACAACTGGCCCTTCTTGACGTCGTCGCCGAGCTTGGCGTAGATACCCACGACGCGTCCCGAAGCGAGCGAGATTACCGGAATCGATTTCTCGACATCCGGACTGACCACCCCGGTCGCATGCAGCTCGGGCAGCTCTTCACGTTGACCGGCCTTGACGAGCGTGAACCTTTCGGGTCGATCGACCTGAATCAGATTGACGTCCGGCTCCTCTTCGACCCGAGCGGGCGGCGGCGCGGCCGCTGCCTCATCTACCTTGCCGCTCGAGCGACAGCCAGTTACGAACCCGCTTAGAGCTATAAAGAACGCAGCGAACATGAACCTCGTTCGCTTCATCGAATCACCTCGGTTCCAACAGACGTGTTCAGTTGATTGGCCGCGGAAAGAAATGAGCCAACGAGATTCAGATAATTCAGCTCGGTATCGCGGTATGCCTTCTGCGCATCTAAGAAATCCAACAATGAAGCTGCTCCGTGCTGATATGCAAAAGACACGGTGGACCGTATAGACGCAGCCTCTTCCAAGTACTTGGCCCTATAGGGGCGCAAAATCTCGAGCGTGCTTTGGAGCGTCGCATATGCTGAATCGACGTCGTGCAGCGTCGTCTGTTCAGCGGCATCACGGAGCTTTTTATTCCGATCGATATCGATCAGCGTGTGTTTTTTATTTCCTTGATTGCGGTCGAAAATGCGGAGCGGAATACTGACACTAGCGCCTATAGTGTTGAACGCATCCGGGTTGTTGAACGAACCGTTGTGCGTCCACCAGAGGCCGAATGTCGGGTCGGTCGAGCCATTCGCAACTGCGAGCCGGTAATCGGTCCTTGCTTTATCCAGAGTCTGCTCGGCTTCCTTCAGATCCGGTCGCGTACGCAAGGCGATAACGCGCAGTTCGTCGAGCGTGATCAGCGGCTCATGGAAATCGAATTTTTCGTTTACATCGAATTCATCCACAGGGGTGCGGTCTCGAAGAAGGTTAAGCAGATCGATTTTCGCCGTGCGCACATTTACCTGCGCGGTCGCCAAATCGGATTCGAATTGCACCCGCTGCAATTCGACACGTTGAAAGTCGACTTGAGCAATCGCGCCCACCTTGAAGCGATCCCGATTGATGCCGATCTCCTTGTCGTAGTAATCGAGGTTCTCTCTCGCCACTTCCAACACAGCCTTGGCCTGAAGCACGCGCACAAACGCATCCCGCAAGTTGAACATGAGGGTTCGCTCCAAATCCGCCTGCGCGGAGATCGCGATGTCGGTGGCTTTCTGAGCGCTTTCGAAGCGAAGCTCGCGCTTGTGCTGGCGTTCATGCAGGTAGCTAATGGCTGGAATATACAAAGTACCTGCAAACGGGCGCCAAGTTCCGTGAGAAGGTGTGATTTGAGTCCCATCGGCGGTGAGGGTGAAATCGGGATTCGGCCGCAAGTATGCCGTGATCTCGTCGGCACGCGACTCGTCAATCGTTGCCTGCCCTGCGAGTAGCGTGGGATTGTTCGCCTTAAATCTTTCCTGCGTCTCCTGCCAGGTGAGTGCCCGCTGCGGACGTGGCGTCTGAGCCAAACCTACAACTGCAAACAGGAGACCGGAATACATACGCCA
>JAFAQG010000195.1 GCA_019246575.1 Acidobacteriaceae bacterium | reverse complement strand
ACCCACCGCCTCAGGGCCAATACCCACCGCCTCAGGGCCAATACCCACCGCCTCAGGGCCAATACCCACCGCCTCAGGCGCAGTACCCGCCGCAACAAGGTCAGTATCCGCCGGCACAGTATCCACCCAGTCAGGGCCAGTACCCGCCGCCGCAGCCAACGTATGGACCGCCACCGGTACTCGCGCCGGCTCAGTTGGACCAGTTAGTCGCACCCATAGCTCTGTATCCGGATGGCCTGCTCGCGCAGGTGCTAACAGCGTCGACGTATTACAACGAAATTCCGGATGCAGCGGGCTGGTCGAATCAGCACAGCTATTTGACGGGCCCGGCCTTAGCTCAGGCTGTTCAGGCAGACAATCTGCCGTGGGATCCGAGTGTCCTTGCGCTGTTGCCGTTCCCATCCGTGCTGAATCAGCTGGCGAACAATATGGGGTGGACGCAGGAGCTTGGAAACGCAGTGCTGGCACAGCGCGGCGACGTGATGGATGCAGTGCAGCGGATGCGTCAACGCGCATACGATTACGGTTATCTCCGGAGCAACCAGTACGTCCGCGTCTTACCCGCAGGCCCCGGGTACATTGAAATCGTTTCCGCGCAGCCTGATTACTATTACGTCCCGTACTACGACCCGCTTGTCGTGTTCGCGCGACCCCGCCCGGGTTTCTTCATCGGCGGCGCGATACGCTTCGGTCCCGGTATCGTAATCGGCGGAGCTTTTTCTCGTTGGGGTTGGGCTGGTCCCGGCTTCAGCTGGCGTGAGCATGCGATCCTGATCGATCGCCACCCATGGGAACGCAGCTGGGTGAATCGCGGCGCTTACGTGCATCCGTACGCAGTTCCGTACCGGCGCTACGAAGGACCTCGCGTGGAGCACCATGAGCTCCGAGGACCCGAGCACTACGATCGTGGCGAGCGAGGACGAGAAGAGCGTGGACGGGAAGAGCGCGGACGAGACGGAAGACCGGATCGCTAAACATCAGCGGCCCCGGGACGCGAGTATGAGCTGATGTCGATATCTCGCTCATTACTCTCTCGAGATCACCGCACCACCACTAACATTCGCGCGCGCAAGGCCGCATAATAGAGCCACGGCATTATGGCGCGCAAGAAGCCCGAGGAACTACGCAGCTTTCGCTGGTTCGGTGTCGATTCGATGCGCGGCTTCGGGCATCGCTCGCGCATGAGACAGCTCGGCTACTCTCGTGAGGATTTCACGGGCAAGCCGGTCGTCGCCATTCTCAACACATGGAGCGAGATGAATCCCTGCCATGCGCATTTACGCGAGCGCGCCGAAGCGGTGAAACGCGGCGTATGGCAGGCCGGCGGATTTCCCGTCGAGATGCCGGCTTTATCGATCACCGAGACCTACATGAAACCGAGTCCGATGCTGTATCGGAATCTGCTCGCGATGGAGACAGAGGAGTTGTTACGCAGCCTTCCGGTGGACGCGGCGGTACTCATGGGAGGCTGCGATAAGACAACCCCGGGGCTATTGATGGGCGCAATCAGCGCAAACCTGCCCGCAATCTTTCTGCCCGCTGGTCCGATGCTGCGCGGAAACTGGAACGGCCAGCCGTTAGGAAGCGGAACGGATCTCTGGAAATATTGGACCGAGCGTTGCGCCGGGACCATCGACGAGCGCACCTGGAATGACATGGAAGCCGGCATTGCGCGGTCTGCGGGATTCTGCATGACTATGGGAACCGCGTCAACCATGACCGCCCTCGCAGAAGCAATGGGGATGAGCTTGCCGGGGGCGTCCTCAATCCCGGCGGTCGATTCGAACCACGTGCGAATGGCCGTGGAGGTCGGTCGCCGCATCGTGGCTATGGTGTGGGAGGATGTGACGCCCGCAACCATACTCGACGTGGCTGCATTCGAAAACGCCATCACTGTAGATATGGCGTTGAGCGGATCGACAAACGCGGTAATTCACCTCGTCGCGCTCGCGCGCCGGCGCGGCCTCGATCTGCCGCTGCAGTTGTTCGATGCCATCTCAAGGCGCGTACCCGTGCTGGCTAATATCCGCCCCGCAGGCGAGTACCTCATGGAGGATTTCTACTACGCCGGTGGATTGAGAGCGCTGATGGCGGAGATCCGCGACCTTTTGCATCTGGACTGCCGCACCGTTGCCGGAACCCCCATCGACGAATCACTGAGTGGCGCGCGTATAACAAACTCGGACGTCATCCGCCCTCGCGAACGGCCGCTCGCCCCGACTGGCGGCACGGCCATTCTCTACGGCACCCTTGCGCCCGAAGGCGCGGTGATTAAGACCTCGGCTGCGTCGCCGCACTTACTGCGACACACCGGTCCCGCGGTTGTATTTCGCGACTACGAAGATCTTCAAGCTCGCATGAATCGCGAAGATCTGGATGTGGACGAAAACTCTGTTCTGGTGCTGCAGAACGCCGGACCTCTCGGCGGACCCGGGATGCCGGAATGGGGCATGCTCCCGATTCCGAACAAGCTCCTCCGTCGAGGCGTTCGCGACATGGTCCGCATCTCCGATGCGCGAATGAGCGGTACGTCTTACGGCACATGCGTCCTGCATGTGTCACCTGAGAGCTATGTGGGAGGACCACTGGCCTTTGTGATGGACGGGGATTTAGTCGAGCTTGATGCAGATCAGCGAAATTTGAATTTGCTGGTCGAAGATTCCGAGGTGACGCGCCGTCGCGCCGCCTGGAGCCGGCCCGCTGAAAACCACCTTGGCGGTTACATGAGTTTATATCTGGAACACGTCACCCAGGCTCATCAGGGCTGCGACTTCGATTTCCTCGAATCTGCTCGGCATCGTGGGGAACCGGAGATTCACTAAGGGCAAGCGAAAATCTGGTACCCGTGGTCAAAAAGGTCAACATGCGCGCTTTCGGCGCATGCGAGATGGAGGGATCAAATCTGGTACGCCCGCCGCGATTCGAACGCGGGACCTTTTGCTCCGGAGGCAAACGCTCTATCCAGGCTGAGCTACGGGCGCTCTCTTCACACACTCTAAGACGGCTTCTTACCCGACTCTAATTTGGTGGTTCCGGGCGAACGATGCGCCGCAGCCGCATGCGGTTGCTGCAGCAGTTCCTCGATGTGCTCCCGGATATTCTCCTCCTTCATGAGCGTATCCCATTTCTCATCCTCCACAGCGGGCGTGCGCCAGTGGACGAACCCCTTGCGGTCGAGGAGCACCAGTTGCGGGACGACGTAGCGTCCTGACGGATCGAATCCCATAAATTTTTGCATCTGCTCGGCCGTAGCCCAGCCGACCGGAAAGTTCACCTGAAACTCTCTTGCAAAATTCTCGACCATGAGATCGGCGTTTTGATTCACAGCAACGTCGATCACCTGCAAGCCTCTTGGCCCGTATTCGCTCTGAAACCTCGTCATCATTCGTGAGGCGGCCTGGCAATGAGGACAAGTGGTGAAAATAAACTCGAGCGCGACGACTTTTCCGCGATACTGGCTCAGCAGTTGCTCACCCTTTCCGGGGATTGTAAACACGAATTCCGGCGCCTTGTACACATTCTCCAAAGCATCCGCGACAACCAGGGGTGCGGCTGCAACTGCAATAAGAGGCAGCCATAACAGCAGTTTTTTCACTCGAGGGGACTCCACTTCCGAGTTTACCTGAGGAACGCTTTCACCCGGAAACTCGGGCCCGAATGTTACGCTGAAATTTCCGAAATGTCATCCCGGATGGAGGGT
>JAFAQG010000165.1 GCA_019246575.1 Acidobacteriaceae bacterium | reverse complement strand
GCCTTCGAGCGCGATTCAGGCGGGCGACTCGGTGATCGTGTATCCAGGTGAGATTATTCCAGTCGATGGCGTCATTGTTCGGGGCCGGGCGACGGTCGATCAGAAGACCATCACCGGCGAATCGTTGCCGTTGGAGCGAGGGCCTGGAGATGACGTGTTTGCCTCTACGGTGATTCGCGAAGGCAAGCTGACCTTGTGTGCCTCGCGGGTGGGCGGAGAGACGACGGCGGCACAAATCGTGCAGTTAATCGAGTCGGCGCCCGTAGGCGAGACGCGCATCCAAAATTATGCCGAGCAGTTCGGCGACCGGCTAGTCGCTCCCATGCTTGCTGTCAGTACCGGTCTGTTCGCCGCGACTGCCAACGTCGACCGTCTCCTATCGATGCTCATCATCGATTTCGGTACGGGTATCCGCGTTGCAGCGCCGACCGCCGTGCTGGCAGCGATTGCACATGCGGCCCACGAAGGCATTCTCATCAAAGGCGGGCGGCACCTGGAGCGCCTGTCGGAGCTCGACACCATTGTGTTCGATAAGACAGGAACCCTTACGCATGGCACTCCCGAAATCCGAGGCGTCATCTCCTGCGACGAACGCCGTTTTCCAGCGCGAAAAATTCTGGCATTGGCTGCCGCAGCGGAAATGCGGCTGAAGCATCCGGTCTCGCAAGCGCTCGTTGCAAAGGCGGAGGCGGAGGGCATTGAAATTCCCGAGCGCGTGGGAGGCGAGTTCGAGATCGGCCTGGGCGTGGAAGCGCGTATCAACGGTTATCACGTACACGTCGGGAGCGAGCGCTTCTTCTCGAAGAACATGATCGGCCTCGGGCCCGCCGCGCGTGCCGCGAAACAAGTAAATGGGTCCGGCTGCTCGGCGCTCCTCTTTGCCATCGATGGTGTGCTCAAGGGAGTCATTCCGTATGCCGATCGCGTGCGAAAAGAAAGCCGGCAGGTTGTTAAAATGCTGCAGAGGTCCGGGATCAAGGTGGTGATGATCACGGGCGACAACGGCCGGGTAGCATCGGCAGTTGCAAGCCAGCTTGGAATCGATCGCTGCTTCTCCGACACGCTTCCCTCAAACAAAGCAGAAATCGTACAAACGCTGCAAGCGGGCGGCCACGTTGTCGGAATGATCGGCGACGGCATCAACGATTCTCCTGCGCTCGCCTATGCGGATGTCGGAATCGCCATGAAGCACGGAGCGGATGTCGCGAGAGAGACAGCGGACGTCGTGTTAATGGAAGACAATCTTTGGAAGCTGATCGCCGCTATCGAAATTGCGCGCAACGCCATGAAGAACGTTCGCCAAAACTACGCTATTATCGCCGGTCTTAATGCCCTCGCCTTGCTTCTGGCCATTCCGCCAGGTTTGATCACTCCGAATGTGTCCGCTCTGATAAGTAATGGTTCGGCGGTTCTTGCTTGCTTGAACGCGATCCGGCCTGTTTGGGCCGACTAGAAATGATCCCCGCGGGCCGGCGGTACGTGCGGCGACGCCGGCAGCATCGGACTCTATGACCTGATGCGCGCGCTCGATTGGGTGGTCTTTTCTTCATGGCTGGTGCTGCTGGTTAGCTTCGGCGTCTATCGGGGCCGCGGCAGTAATACCGTCAACAAATATCTGCTCGCCGGCAGGACCATGCCTTGGTATGCCATGGGGCTTTCCATCCTTGCAACGCAAGCGAGCGCCATTACTTTCATTTCGACCACCGGTCAGGGATACATAGACGGGCTTCGCTTCGTGCAGTTCTACTTCGGCCTGCCGCTCGCGATGGTGATCATCTGCATGACCGCTGTGCCGATTTTTCACCGTGCGAACGTTTACACCGCGTACGAATATCTGGAGCATCGGTTTGACGGTAAGACGCGCGCGCTGGTCAGCCTTGTTTTCTTGATTCAGCGAGGCCTCGCCGCGGGAATCGGCTTATACGCACCGGCGGTGGCGTTATCGACAGTGCTCGGATGGTCCGACCGCTGGACCACCGCGGTTATCGGAATGTTGGTTGTGACTTACACGGCTAGCGGCGGTATCAAAGCGCTTACCTGGGCCGATGTGCAGCAAATGACGATGATCTTCATCGCATTGACGATGACTCTCGCGATTGCAATCCACGCGCTGCCACGGAACATCTCGTTCCTGGATGCGCTGCATCTGACGGGTGCTCTGGGCCGCATGAATATTGTCAATCTGAAACTGAATTGGAGCGATCGGTATAACATCTGGAGCGGTCTCATCGGCGGCGGATTTCTTGCTCTGGCGTATTTCGGATGTGACCAGAGCCAGGTCCAGCGCTATCTCACTGGTAAGTCAATTGCACAAAGCCGGCTGAGTTTGCTGTTCAATGCCACGGTGAAGATCCCCATGCAGCTCTTCATTCTTTTCATCGGCGCAATGGTTTTCGCTCTGTCTCTATTTGTCCAGCCCCCCATCATTTTTCAGCCCGGGCAATTACGTCAGCTACAGCGGACAGCGGATTGGGCGCCTTTGCAGGCGGAATATGCGCAGGCTTTTCGAAATCGGTCGGAGGCCGCCTACAGCTTTGCCGCCACTCGAAACGGGACTCCGGAATTCACCGCTGCTTTAGCGAATCTGCGGCAGGCGCAAGCCGGCTTCAACAGCACCAGAGACCGCGCTCTGCGCGATGTAGAGAAGCTGAACGGATCTACCCGCTTCGACGATACTAACTACATTTTTCTGTCGTTTGTAAGTTCGTACTTACCGGTGGGGCTTGTCGGGCTTGTCATAGGAGTGATTTTTTCTGCCTCCATGGGCTCGACCTCGGGTGAAATCAACTCTCTCGCAACG
>JAFAQG010000942.1 GCA_019246575.1 Acidobacteriaceae bacterium | reverse complement strand
GGCGCTTGTTGACCGGCAATAATTGCATCGCGAAGATCGAATAGCTGCTTCTTGTGGTAGAGCGACTCGAGATCGGCTGCGACGCAGCACGGTTTCAGGAGGATGAGTCCAACACATGCACGCAAAACCGCAGTCGGACTCACAGTTCGTTACCGGCCTGGCCGTACGCCCACACTACGCCGATCTTCCATGCTCTCCCGTACCCACCTCTTCCGACGCTGTCTGCACCACGATCTTCTCCGAACCCGCCGCCGGCTTGCGGAACAGCCCAATCGGCATTCGCAATCGCAGTACTCGTTCACGCGCGCGCTCTTCTTCCAGATTGCGGCTACGCGCGCGAAGCAGATCCTCGAGCGATACCATTCCAACCAGTTGTTTCCCTGTTTCGGCATCCACCACCGGAAAGCGCGTGAACCCACTCTCGACCATCCGGTAGACCACCACCCGAAGCGGCTCGTCCGCGACAGCTACCGTTGGCGTGCAGCTCGCGATTTCATGCAAGCGTTTATCGCTCGCCATCACGAAGTGATCTTCAAACAGCTTCAAAAGATGATTGCGGCTGACGATTCCAATCACACATCTGTTCTCATCTACAAGCGGGAAAAGATGCTGGCCGTGCGGTCTTTCTGTGCGATGAATCAAATCCCGCGCCTCGGCCAGTGTAGCATCCGCCGGCAGCGCCACGACATTCGTCCGCATCACCTCGCGTACGAACAGAATCTCGAGCGGATCGAGCGCATACTCCCGGCTCAGATGATAACCGCGCCGCGCGATTTTCTCCGTTAGAATCGACCGCTTCAATGTCAGTACCGTAAACGCATGCGCGAGAAAACACGCCGCCGTCAACGGCAGCAGCATGTTGAAGTCATGCGTCAGCTCGATCGCAAAGATGATACCGGTAAATGGCGACCGCATCGTCCCGCCAAGGATCGCCCCCATGCTTACCAAGGGCCAGAATCCCTCGCCGAAATGAGGCAGGAACATCCCCTCCAACCCCCCAAGGGCGGCCCCCATCATCAACAGCGGCGCAAGAACTCCGCCCGAAGTGCCCGATCCGAGCGAGATGATCCATATGGCCGATTTCACAAACAGGACTCCCGCAAGAAAATGCAGCGCAACGTTGCCTCGCAACAGCAGTCCAATCGTGTCGTAACCGACGCCCAGCGCCTGTGGAAAAATCAGCCCGCCGATGCCGACAAAGACTCCGCCGATCGCAGGCCACCACATCCAATGGATCGGCAGTTTCTGGAATAAATCTTCCGCCGCGTATACACCCAGTGTCAGCAACGCCGAGAGCGCGCCCGCTGCGATGCCCGCTATCAGACATCCCAACAACCCTTCCGGCCCGATAAACACCGGATGCGATGGCACGGGAAAGAGTGGGCCCAAGCCCAAAATGTAACGGCGCGCCGCACCCGCCGTCACACTTGCCAGGGCCACCGGTATCACACTCCGCGGCTTCCATTCGAAGAGCAGCAGTTCAACGGCCAGCAGAATTGCCGCTAGAGGAGAGGCGAACGTGGCCGACATGCCCGCTGCGGCGCCTGCAACTAGCAGCGTCTTGCGCTCGGCACTGGTCAAGTGAAAAAACTGCGCGATCATCGACCCGAACGCGCCGCCCGTCATGATGATGGGCCCTTCGGCTCCAAATGGCCCCCCCGAGCCGATGGAAATGGCCGCCGAGATCGGCTTTAGAACAGCAAGCCTCGGATGCACCCGGCTGCCGTTCATCAGAATCGATTCGATCGCTTCCGGAATCCCGTGCCCCCGAATGCGTTCCGATCCATAGCGCGCCATAAGACCCACAATCAGCGATCCGATAACCGGCACTGCTACCGCAAATACGCCGAGGTGGTTCCCTGCCGGCGAAGTTAAGGCAGTGTCTATCCGGTGGTAGTAAAAAAGGTTTGTAAATAGCCCGATAAGCCTCAGCAGAAACCACGCAACATACGAAGCAATGATGCCGATGATGATTGCCAGAACAGAAATCGGAATAACTTCCGCTGTCGTTGTGAAGTCACCCAGTAACTCGGAGCGCTTTTTTGTTTCATTTCTATGCATTGTCATTACTGACTTACAGCACCATTTGCTTGAGAGGCTGCTTTCTGATAAGTTCTATCGGTAATAACGGCTTGCAGTGCTTCTGTAAGTGCCGGTCCTGACGTCTGCAGCTCTTCCCAATGCACAACGGAAAGCCGCTTCAACAGCTCTTCGCCATATTCCGTAAGTTCCACAAGAACCTCGCGCCGATCTTCGTCGCTCGGCCGGCGTACCAGCGCGCCGCGTGCCGCAAGGCGGTTTATCAGCTCCACCGTGCTGTTATGGCGCAAGCATAAACGCGACGAAATTGCTCGTACCGTTGGCCGCGTCCCTGGCGGCAGTCCTTTGATGGCGAGCATCAATTGATGCTGCTGCGGTTCTACGCCATGTATGCGCGCGACTTCTTCGCTGAAGTGCAGAAATTGACGGATGCGATACCGGAACTCGGCTAGCCGCCGGTAATGCGCGCCTGAAACATCTTCGATCGCGTTGTGTGAGGCAGCCATGGTTCTATGGTACCAACGCCTATCGTGTCACGATATACTTTTGCCCTTGATTCCTGAAACCACCCTGCGCCAGAATAGGTCCAATAAGGCGAAGAAATGGCGAACAACAGCACAGCGCTCCGATTGCAGGATTTCGGAAAATTCGCCGCTCAAGCGCATGCGTTCCGCCTCGAACCTAAGTCGCCGCCGCTCTACCTTCCCGGCATTAAATCATTGCTGAATAGCGGCTTACAGCGCGGCATCGTCGCGGAAGTGAACGGCGGCCGGTCTTCTGGACGGACCTCTGTTTGCCTACACATCCTGGCCCAGGCCACTCAAACAGGCGAAGTGTGTGCCGTCATCGATCTCTACGACACCTTTGCGCCCGGCGCGGCAGCGAATGCAGGCGTGCAACTCGATCGTCTCGTATGGGTACGGTGCCACGGCAATATCGAACATGCCATGCGAGCGGCAGACCTCGTTTTGCATGCTGGCGGATTTGGCGTCGTCCTTCTCGATCTCTGCGAAGCAAGCCCCCGTGCGTTGAACCGCATTCCGTTTTCGTATTGGTACCGTTTCCGCCGCGCCGTCGAGCACACGCCGGCCATTTTCGTGGTTTGCGCCGATACCCCGCAAGCCAAATCGTGCTCCTCCGCAAGCCTGTTCCTGACCTCCAAGCGCTTTCACTGGTCTGGTAACCCGCCGTTCTCGCTGTTACGGAGTATCGAAGTAAATGCAACGTTGGGATCGGCCGCCGCGCCGCCCTCCTCGATTCAGATCCGAGTAGCGTAGTAGAGCGCCATACCGTCGTGGGCACTCAGTGAAAGGAAAATGCCGAACAGAACCAGCGACTATTGTGGGGCAGACTGCCAGC
>JAFAQG010000926.1 GCA_019246575.1 Acidobacteriaceae bacterium | reverse complement strand
TATTACTTGCGGCCACTCATTTGCCGAAAATGTTCCCGATGTTGATGACCGCCGCCGGTACCATAACCCCCGCAAAGGTCTTCGTGTTAGGCGCGGGGGTCGCCGGGCTTCAGGCCATTTCTACCGCGCGCCGCCTCGGCGCTGTTGTTAGCGCGTACGAGGTCCGCCCGGCGGTGAAAGAACAAGTCGAAAGTGTGGGAGCAAAGTTCGTCACGCTCGACGTCGATAGCCAGGCATCCGAAGGCAAAGGCGGGTACGCGAAAGCCATGGACGAGGCGTTTTATCGCCGGCAGCGCGAGCTCATGACAGACGTTTTGCGTGACCAGGATGTCGTCATCACCACCGCCGCGGTTCCCGGGCGCAAGGCGCCCGTCTTAATCACTGGTGAGATGGCGGAGGCGATGTGCGCCGGCTCAGTGATCGTCGACATCGCGGCCGAGCGAGGAGGCAATTGCGAGTTGACTCACCCAGGCAAAACCATCGTGCACCACGGCGTTACGGTCACGGGTCCAGTGAACGTCGCCTCTGCGGTCCCCTATCACGCGAGCCAGATGCTGTCTTCGAACATCGCAGCATTCTTGAAATTGCTGTTGCCGGGTGGAAGCATCGATATAGATCGGAATGACGAGATTATCCGCGAGACTCTGGTGGCGCACGCGAATACTGTCGTTCATCCCCGCGTGTCTGAGCTTCTCGCGACCTCGCATCGCGCCGAAAAACCTGTGAACGTATGAATTCCTATGAAGTCGGCATTTGGGTCTTCATGCTCGCGGCCTTTCTAGGCTTCGAACTAATCCGCCGCGTGTCCCCGCTTCTGCACACGCCTCTGATGTCGCTGACTAACGCGATTTCTGCGATAGCCGTGGTCGGCGCCATCCTCATCACGGGAGAAAAAGACGCATCGACGCTCTCGCGCACGCTCGGATTCATCGCTGTCGTTGCTTCCACGACCAACGTCGTTAGCGGCTATCTCATCACAGATCGCATGCTCAAGATGTTCAAGAAGCGAGGACCGCAGAAGTGACGGCCGAAGCGCTTTTCCCCGCGCTTTACATTTTGGCCGCAGCGGGTTTTATCCTCGCAATCAAATGGATGAACTCACCGGTGACTGCCCGGCGCGGTGTCATCGTCGGGGAAATCGGAATGCTGCTCGCGGTCATCGGTACGCTGCTACGACACGAGGTTGTCAGCTTCGAATGGATTCTTATTGCGTTTTTCATTGGTTCAGCAATCGGTGTGCCGATTGCGTACATGATGCCGATGACAGCGGTGCCGCAAAGGACGGCGATCTCGCACGCCTGCGGCGCACTTGCGTCCGCGCTCATCGGCACCGCGGAATACTTCCGTCACACACCGCATGGCTTTGTCATGGGAGCCCTGGTGCTCGAAACGCTTCTCGGCTTCTTAACGTGTACGGCCAGCCTCATGGCATTCGGCAAGCTGCAGGAGATACTACCGACGCGTCCGATTACGTATCGAGGCCAAAACATCGTCAATTTGGGAATCCTCGGCATCGCGGTATTAATCGGGATCGCACTCATCGTCTCGCCAGGGCGCACGTACCTGTTTCCGCCATTCATGATCCTGTCCCTGGTTTTCGGAGTGCTACTGATCGTGCCCATTGGGGGCGCGGATATGCCCACCGTGATTGCGCTGCTCAATTCCTATGCCGGTCTATCCGCCAGTGCGATGGGCTTTGCCTTGAATAACCGGTTGCTCATCGTCGCAGGTGCACTCGATGGCTCATCCGGTTTTATCCTTTCCGTAATTATGTGCCGCGCGATGAATCGTTCGTTCACGAACGTTCTCTTCGGCGCTTTCGGGACCGTTCAGAGCAGCACAAAAGCCGGGGTTGCGCGACCGGTTCGCTCCGCCTCACCGGACGAAGCCGCGGAAATACTCGATGCCGCCCGAACCGTGGTCATCATTCCCGGTTACGGAATGGCGGTCGCTCAGGCGCAGCATAAATTGCGTGAGCTATACGATGTTCTGACTCGGCGCGGGACGGATGTTCGTTTTGCCATTCACCCGGTTGCGGGACGTATGCCCGGCCATATGAATGTCTTGCTCGCCGAGGCCGACATCCCCTACCACAAGCTGATGGAAATGGACGAGATCAACCCCGAGTTTCCGCGCGTCGATGTCGCGCTGGTTATCGGTGCGAATGATGTCGTAAACCCCGCGGCTCGTAACGATAAGAACAGCCCGATCGCCGGTATGCCGATCCTCAACGCCTGTGACGCGCACACCATTCTTGTGATTAAGCGCAGCATGAGTCCGGGCTTCGCCGGTATCGATAATGACCTGTACTACATGGACAAAACGCTCATGCTTTTTGGCGACGCGAAAGCATTTGTCGCGAGCATTGTCAAGGAACTGAACGTCGCCGTCGGCGCGGCGCGGTAGCGGTACATATACCTCTTCCATTTCGGTGCGCCGAGGCGCTACACTTACTACACCGATGAACCTTCGTACGACGGAAAAGGAGCCCTTCATGAGCGCAGCGCCAGCTACGACGGCCCTTCCTCTCTCCCAGCAAGCAAACAAATACTGGGAGCAATTCACCAACGAGTTCCGTCGCCAGGTCCAGGCCATGAACGCAGCGCTTTCCAAGGACGGATGCGCCGAATGCAACCTCCTTCAATGGGAGGACAGCAATGCAATCTACATTACGAAAACGGGATATCCTTCGACCAGCATCCGGGCATATCTCACGTTCCATCCGTGGGGTCCCGCCATCCAGGGCACAATCAATGGACAACAGGCTCCCGATCGCAGATTCTTTCCAGCCGAATTCGAATTTCCGATAGCGACTGATTTGGACGGAGAAACGGTCGCGATTTTTGATGAGGGCCGAAGCTTTTCGCCGCACGAAGTCGCCTCCTATCTCGCACAGGCGTTTCACCGCTGCTATCCCGGCGTCTCGCTGCCCTGCTGACCAGTCACAGCTTTCGCGCAATATTTGCAATTCGCGCAAACGATTCTAATTCCATAGCTTTACCGGCTTTTTAGTATCGGTTTCGCTGTCCCCTGCGCGTGAAACCTCGGCCCGCGTGCTTGACTGAAGCTGTCCGTAGTCACTGCGGAAACTCTGACGCGAGGCATTCATGCGTAAAATTCGCCAACTGTTATCGACTGTACTGTTTGCAACACTTCTCGCTACTTGCGCGCTTGCGCAGAGCAATCTCACACACGTGCGAGATACTATCTCGAACCCCGACGGCACACCGTTCAACGGAACCGTCGTCATTACCTGGAACGGATTCGCGAGTTCAACCGGGAGCTCCGTATCGCCTCTCAGCACATCGGCGCGAATCTACAATGGCGCATTATCCGTA
>JAFAQG010000834.1 GCA_019246575.1 Acidobacteriaceae bacterium | reverse complement strand
TCGCCCTTCAAGTCAAGGTCATGCTGCGCTCCAGGCAGGAAATAGAACGGGCCAATTGGTTTGTCAAAGTCGAAGCCCAGATAGCGGGCGTTCTTGGAGATGCCTACAATTTCATATTGGCGCGAGTTCCCTTTATCAAGGCGGCCGAAGTGCTTTCCGAGCGGGTCCTCTTGCTTGAAAAACCTCCGCGCAAACGCCTCATTGACGACTGCCACATGCCGTGAAGTGGCGGTGTCCTGCTCGGAGATGCCGCGTCCTCTAAGGATCGGATTGCCGATGATGTCGAAATATCCTGGCGTAACCCGATCCCAGGACGCAGAGTTGTCGTCCCTCGGCCCTGGAGGGGGATGTCCATCCACCCAGATGTCGCTACTAAAATTGTTATTGCCCAGCGGTGAGTATATGCAGAGAGCCACTGCGGATACACCAGGGATGCTCGCTAGGGATTCATGGATCCGCTGGTAAAGCGGCGTGAGTTGCGCTCCCTCATAGCCGGCGAGCTTTGGGTTGATGTTCGCCACGATGCGCCGATCCCGATCGAATCCGAAGTCCTGATTCTCCAGTTTGTGCAGCGAAGCAGTGAGCAGGCCTGACGACGACAGCAAAACAAGCGAAAGCGCAGCCTGGAACACTACCAGTGTCTGGCGCGGCAGCGAGCCCGTGCTGAAGGTGGAGCGGCTCGCTCCGCGAAGCGCCTCGATTGGATCTACGCGTGTGGCCATCCATGCGGGAGCAATGCCGAAGGCAAGTCCGGCGATTAACGAAACGCTGAAGGCGAATAGCAAGACCGCCATGGAAGGCGACGCGTCGATGGGCATGCTGGACGGGGCGGCAACTCGAGGGAATGCGAAATGCAAAATGAGACGCGTGCCTGCAAAGGCGACCGCCAGACCCGCGGCGCCACCTAAAAACGAGAGCAAAATGCTTTCAGTGAGGGTCTGCCTGACGAGGCGCAGCGCTTGGGCACCGAGTGCCATGCTCAACGAAATCTGGCGCCGACGCTCCATGCCCCGGACGATCAGGAGATTGGCGATATTGGCGCAGACGATGAGCAGCACGAAGGCTGAACCCATCATCAGGATATGGAGCCAGTGCTCATATTCCTCGCGCATGCTGGTGATGCCGCCTCCTCCGGGGCGCAGAAACAGTGTCTGTGCGGGAAATCTCACGCGATCGTTGGCGGTCATTTCACCCCAGTGCGAGCGCAACCAATGCTTGAGTTCGACGCGCATTTCGGCCTCTGTGGATGCAGGCACCGCGCCGGGCCGCATTCGGCCGATCAAGTCCAACCAGTGGTTGTCTTTTGTGTACAGGTCGAGGTCGCCGTCGACGAACGGTTCGGTGTTCAACGGCAAAAAGAAATCGGGCGGATTGGTACGCAGAGTGTCGCCAAAGAAACCCGGCGGAGTGATTCCGACTACGGTAAATGGCCTGTCATTCAGATCGAAAACGCCACCAATGACGGACGGATCCGATCCATACCTTTGCTGCCACAAGCGATAGCTCATCATCGCGACCGGCGGAACGTTGGGTTGATCGTCGCGCGCGGTAAACGCCCGTCCGGCATAGCCTGTTATGCCAAACATGGCGAAGTAATTACCTGAGACGAACTCGCCTGGATGGCTTTCGGCTGCTTCCGAAACACCTTTGCGGCGGACCCCAAACAGCGGCTCGACGGCCGAGAATGCGGCCAATTCTGAAAAACCTTTGGTGTTATTCCGGAGGTGTTTGTACAAATCGTAGGAGACAAGCGAAAACTCTTTCTCCTGACTGTAACCGCCCCAATAGCAGCAACGTGATTCTTTTCCGAGACGGTACAATTCATCGGGATTCGCCACGGCGAGCGACTTTAATAAGACGGCGTACGCCAAGCTAAAAATGGAAGTGGTTGCACCAATGCCGATCGCAAGCGTCAGGACGGTGGTGAGGGTGAAGGCCGGGGCGTTGCGCAAGCGTCGCAGTGCGTGGCGGGTATCCTGCAGCAGAGTTTCCATGAACGGCAATCCTCTTTGATCCCGGTAACTTTCTCTGATTGATTCCAGCGCTCCGAATTTCAATACGGCCTGACGTCGCGCCTCGACAGGGGATAAACCGGCGCGCAGATTTTCGGCGGTTTGCAGAGCGAGATGGTCGTCAATCTCCCGGCGCAAGCGGTCTTCGTCGTGGTGGGTTGTCGCCCAAGAGAGCAGACGCTTGAAGAATCGCCGCAGAGATCTCATTTCAGGCCTCGTCACTTCAGGTCTTCTGCTTTCACGGCAAAGAATCGTCCGATGATGGCGGCGGTCTGTTCCCAACCGCGCGACTCGGCCTGCAATTGTTTGCGTCCATTGCGTGTGAGGCGATAGAAGCGGGCTTTGCGGTTATTCTCGGACGCGCCCCATTCGGAGGCGATGGAACCCTCCTGCTCGAGCTTCAGCAGAACGGGATAGAGGGTGCCTTGGTTAACGGTTAGGAGATCTCCGCTGATCTGCTCGATTCGGCGAGCGATGCCGTAGCCATGCAGCGGTCCCAGCACGTCTAAAGTTTTCAATACCATCAACGCGAGGGTGCCTTGCAGGACATCCGTTTTTTCTCTCATACCGCTTATTGGGTTTCCAACAGGAGTATGCCACACTTCCATTGGGAAAACAACAGGGCATAAGAACGGAATGGCTGATGCTAATTTGCGGATCGCAGAGCCCTGTGCCGCAAGGCCTGTTCATAGAGGCTGTTGCAGGAAAGCGATCGCACGCACCTATTGTTCATCGGTATTACTGGATTCGAGGTGTAATGCCGCAGAACGCCGTCAACAAAGTTCTGAAACGCACCGCCCCCCGGTTTGTGGAGCGGTGAACCGTCAGGCCAGAACGTGTAGCGCAGGGGACCAAGCCTGACAGGAAAATACGGAATGCCTGTCCCGGAAATTCTGTAACTGAACGGAGTCAAATTCCGAGATGGGGCCAGGGTACCGGGCGCGGCGTAGCGATGCGGAACATCTGTCAGAGAGAAAGAGCGGGAAGAGACGTATGGATGTAAACCATCTGGAAAGGGCGTGACGGTCTGACACGACACTGCACCGCTGCAAACAGCGACCCAGAACATGGCTTTCGACAGCACCTTAATGGGCATCACCGTAATGGGCATTACCTGGGCACCACAACCTAATGACAGAATTGCACCCAAAAGGTTCCACGGCCATTCCCGCCTATGGCTTACGGTGTACCGGTACGGGGCAATCCCGCCAGCCAGGAGAGCGTTTTGTCCCAAAATGAGGCCGGGCAGGCGCGCGTTAGATCGCGCGGCCTTCGAAAAACGCGTCTTGCTGGTGCACGATGGAGGGCGGTTTGGTGAAGACGATGGCGATCGTATCGAAACGAACCTGGCTCCATTCGAGCCCGGCACGGGTGGCGTACGCTCGCGCGGCGTGGACGATGTGCTTCTGTTTTTCCTGGTCGATGGCGCGATCGGGACTGCCGAA
>JAFAQG010000623.1 GCA_019246575.1 Acidobacteriaceae bacterium | reverse complement strand
AATCGAACGACGGATTAATCCAGTTGAAATCCGCGATCGGCTGCCTGGTCTCACCAAACGTATGCGGCACAATCACGACTTGCTGGTCCGGTTGCGTCAGGGCCTGCTCCGACATCCATTTCCAGAGATTTGGGGGAAGGTTATCTTCGGGCTTATTCACCCGATCGGCAACGCGCAGGGGGCCCCCGCGTTTCAGAAACAGCACGTTGCGGTGACCCGAAGGCCGCGCTAGGCTGTGCTCGTAACTATACACGCCGATGAAGACGGGCGGATGCGACATCAGATCGACCGTCTTCTGCGTCGTCCACCATTGGTAATCGCGGACTCCGTCCGGCCAGTCACCTCCGGTAACTTCGTTGTGGTCCGAAACGCCGAGCCAGTCCAGCCCCGCCGCGTCGAGCGCATATCGATACGTATCGAGGACCGAGCCGTCGACTCCGCTGTGTCCGCGGATATCCGTATGCCGGTGAGAATCGCCCATCAGTAGCCGGTAGGTCGCGCCATTCAGCGACATCTCCGCTCGCGGACGCCGCGGCGAAGGCGTTGCCGCAACAGGCAGCTTTGCATCACGTAGCTGAGGATTCGAGGCCGCTCCGCCCAGCGGCAGTTCGCAAACATAAGCGTTGTAATGCAGCGCATGCATGGGGTCCTTTGGGAGCACGGTCTGCGAGCGGCCGTCGCTCGGATAAGCGACCGCGATGCGGCCATCGCGCTGAATTGATAAAGATGCGTGCTCTGTATTCTGGCCCGAGCTCTGCGCGAGCAACACTGGCGTGGTCCAAGCATTGCCTTTCAAAGCGGTCGCGTAGAAATGGTAAATCTCGGTGGGCTTCGGATACGTCCAGTGGCGAAAGACCATCCATAACGTTCCGGAGCGGTCGAAGGCGAGATGCGGAAGCTCCGCGTACCGCTGCATGCGCCCCGTGAGCACCGCGTTCAGATCGGCCGTAACGTCCTGAATCCGGCCTTGCGCATACACTCGCAATCCAAGTTTTCTCGAGTAATGGAGTCCTCGGCTGCCCGGCGCTGCGCTGACTCCCGAGAAATCTTTACCCCAATTCGGGCCCGCTTCATCCCACGTAACCCAAACGCGATCTGAACTATCGACGGCGACGCTGGTATGAAACTGCGCCTCGGGCTCGGTGGTCACATTACTAACTTCGCCGAGATTTTCGCCGTCGAAGGAACGTAGAAACACATCATAGTTGCCGTGCTGGTACCCGTCCCACGAGATCCAAGCCGTCCCGTTACCGGCAACTGCGATCGCGGGTTCCCAGTCATTCGCATCGCTATCGGAGACGCGAACTTCGCGCCCCCATTTCCCGTTCGTATACCGGCGCGCATAGATATCGGAATTACCGCTGCGAAACGATTGCCAAACGACCGTGACGTTTCCCTTGGCATCAGCTGCTGCGCGAGCGTTGAAATCGCTAAAGCGCGCGGTGGTCAGCCGCTCGACCTTCGAGACCTGGCCTGACGCAGCAATAGTTGCGGCGAACAGATCGAAGTTACCGTCCGACTGGCCTGACCAGATCGCCATGGCGTCGCCGCCACGGGCGACGATCTGTGGCGAATAATGATCCCAATTGCCGTCCGCGATCTGGATCTCGCTGCCCCACTTACCTTGCGCGTCGCGGCGTTTCACCAGCACGCGATCCGCATCTTTGTCGTTCCACTCGATCCAGATCGCCCACAGCGAGCCATCGCCACCAGCCGCGATGGCGGGCCAGTCTCCTTGTTTCTGGGGATTGCTGATGCGTTCCGCCGGAATCTCGCCCGCCACCCGGGCCTGCGGAAGGTTCGAGGCCGCGGGTCCCTCGGGATTGGCCTGTTGCTCTGATGCGGGCGGCTGTTGAGCCCGGGAACAAACTAGTACTGCCGCAGTCAACAGTCCAACTCGAAACAGGCGCATGGCACATTCTTACGACATAGAGCTTACGTCGTCAACCGCGCCGCCGCCGAGCAACTTCGGTACTGTGAATTTCATGCTTAAACGACGTTCTTTCGTGCTCGGCAGCATCGCTACCCCAGTTCTCGCCAGGCATGCAAACAAAAATATCGAAGAAACACATCCTATCGCTCTGGAAACCATTAGCCAGCTGCAACTGCACAATGTCAGAGCAGAACCGGTCACATACAGGGGCCGGAAGGCTGTCCGAGTCACGGCTACGGGTCCTGCGGATTTGTCGGATGCAGCACGGGTCGCGGTAATCGGCGGAACCCGGTTCCAGGATGGCATCATCGAAGTGGAGATCGCCGGCGATACCGAACCGGACTCCCCTGCAGAGTTTCGAGGCTTCACGGGAATTGCATTTCGCGCTTCAGCCGACGGTTTGCGGTACGAATGCTTTTATCTGCGTCCAAAAAACGGTCGTTCCGAGGATCAGCTGCAACGCAACCATTCAGCGCAATACATCTCCGTCCCGGAGTTTCCTTGGCAACGACTACGACAGAAGTTCCCGTGCAAATACGAGAGCTACGTCGATCTCGTTCCCGGGGAGTGGACGAGCGTTAAAGTCGTTGTTAAAGGCAACTACGCGCGCCTGTATGTTCACCAGGCCGGCCAGCCGACTCTCATTGTTAAGGGTCTGAAGCACGGAACCGCAATGGGAGCAATCGCGTTATGGGTGGGTCCCCGAACCATAGCGCATTTCGGTAATCTGCGCGTCACGCAGGTCTAATTCAAAGGGGCGGTATGATATCATACCTCGTAATATGAGGAAGTCCCTCTGTCTGCTCGTCTTCTTATTAACCGGTCTGCCGTTTGCCGCCTTACTTTCTAATGCCCAAACCATCTTCGCTTCTTTGACGGGCCTTGTCACAGATCCCTCGGGCGCACCGGTTCCGAAAGCGGAAGTTCGCGTGGTAAACACCGCGACGAATGCTCAAACGGTCGTGCATACGCGCGACGATGGTACGTTCCTAGCGCCGTCCTTAAAACCGGGCGGCTATACCGTTACGGTATCGGCTCAGGGATTCAAGTCCGCAGTCCGCGGCGACGTCCATCTTGATGTCAGTCAGACAGCGCGGCTCGATATTCACCTCGATCTCGGTTCCGTCACTGAGACCATCGATGTAACAGCCCAGGCGCCGCTGCTCGATACGACGACTTCTTCGCTCGGCCAGGTTATCGATTCCAAAAGCATAACGAATCTTCCTTTAAATGAAAGGAACTCCTATTCCCTCGTTCTACTTGCGCCCGGAGTTACAGGCGGTCCTGCGCTCAACTACAACGGCGTAAATATTTCGGCCAACGGCGGCCGACCCGGCAGTAACGACGTGTTGCTCGATGGAGCGCCTTCCGCGCCTCCCGGAGGAACGCCCATAAATGTATTCAGCATTTTTCCGAGCGTCGATGCCTTGCAGGAGTTTCGCGTTCAAACATCCAACTACTCCCCGGAATTTGGACGCAGCGGCGGCGCGATCATCAACATGATCTATAAGTCCGGAACCAACGACTTACACGGCAGCATTTACGACTTTCTGCGCAATTCTATCTTCGATGCAAATGGGTTTTTTGCTAACGCGAACGGGACGCCCCTCAGCAGCTTCAAACGCAACCAGTTCGGCTTCAGCTTAGGCGGACCGGTGGTTATACCGAAGCTCTATAACGGTCACAACAAAACATTTTTCTTTGCCGACTACGAAGGCTTGCGACAGGCCACGCCTTCGAACCTTCAGGACACCGTCCCGACGCTGCTCGAGCGTACCGGCGATTTTTCCCAGACGTTTGCGCCGTCGGGAGCGAAGGTCATTATCTACGATCCCACTACGACGGTGAAGCAAGGCAATGGCTATGTTCGAGCGCCGTTCGCCGGCAATGTGATTCCGGCAAATCGAATTGATCCGGTTGCCCGAAACGTCATGAAATACTACCCGCTGCCGAACGGGACGGGGGATCCGATTACGCACGCCAATAACTATTTCTCGCCGGGCGGCCAGGCGCGCAATATCGATCAGTACGACGTCAAGGTGGACGAAAACATCGATGATAAGAGTCGCGCTTTTGTTCGCGTTTCGCGCCGGGACTACAGCATTCCCGCACCGACAAACCAGTTTCCGTCGAATATAGCGATTGCTGCCGGCGGTCAAAACCAGGACCAGATCGGCACGGGCGCGGCAGCCGACTACACCAGGAACTTCAGCCCGACGTACCTGATGGAAATCCGCTACGGATTGGGCAGGGCGCTAGCTGTTCTATTGCCTCTGAGCTACGGATTCGATCCAACAACGCTCGGTTTTCCTTCTTACATCAGAGATAACGCGGACGTACTCGCGTTTCCACAGTTCAAGCCCGCGAATTACCTCAATATCGGGAATGGCGGACCCGACTATCGACACTCGGCTTACGAAACGCACTCACTATTAATCAGCAATGACAAGATAACCAACTCGCACGATTTCAAGTTCGGTTTCGAAGGACGATTGCTGCGAGTAAATAATGGCGAGGCTCAGGCCTTTGTAGGAAGTTACTCCTTCAGTCCTCAATTGACTCAAGGCCCCGATCCCACAAAGGCCACCGCTATCGGAGGTAACTCCATTGCATCGTTTTTGCTAGGCCTCGGCAGCGGCACCATGACTAAGAACTCCAAGATCGCCGATACCGAAAGTTACTACTATGCCGGTTACTTTGGCGACGACTGGAAGATCACGCCGAAATTGACGCTCAATCTCGGCGTGCGCTACGAGGTTCAGGTGCCGCGAACCGAGCGTCACAACCGCATGAACTATTTCGATCCGAACGTCCCGTCGCCGCTCGCAGGACCCGCACACATTCCGAATCTCAAGGGCGGGATTGTTTTTGTGGGCACGGACGACGTTGGCCGCCGCCAGTTCCCGATACGATGGGGCAATATCGCGCCGCGACTGGGGTTTGCCTATCAACTAACTCCAAAGACAATTCTGCGCGGAGGCAGTGGCCTATTCTACGCCGGGGCGCCGACAGTCGCCGGCGGCGTCATCGGCAACTTCGGATACCGGACGGATACGCCGTTCGTCGGTTCGCAAGATGGACTCACGCCTTATAGCTATCTGTCGAATCCTTTCCCAACCGGGCTTGTGCCCCCCACTGGATCAAGCCAAGGCTTACTGACTGGAATCGGAACGGCCATTCAGGAACCGCTGCACGACGCCACCGTTCCGTATATCGAAGAATGGAGCATGGACATCCAGCGCGAGCTCCCCGGCTCAATCGTCGTCGATGCGGCCTATGTCGGAAATCACTCGGTCAACTTGATTACCGCCGCCGAGGGTAATATCAACCTGAATCAACTTACACCGCAACAGTTGGCGCTCGGTAATGCGCTGCTTACGAACGTCAAAAACCCGTTCTTCGGTCTCATTACTTCCGGTCCGCTCGCTGCAGCAACCGTTCCGTATTACTACCTCTTACGCCAGTATCCGCAGTTCACTTCTGTCGGGCTGCTATATCCGCAAGGCGGAAACTCGTTCTACAACGCCGGCCAGTTACGTGTTGAAAAGCGCTTTTCGAACGGCTTGAACTTTCTTCTCTCCTATTCGAAACAGAAGCTGATCGACGATAATTCCATTATCGAGAACGCCGGGCGAAATGCCGCCCACCAGAATATCTACGACCGCCGGAGCGATCGCTCTGTCTCGGCGAACGATGTCTCTCAGAGGTTTGTTTTCAGCGCGGTTTACCAACTACCGGTCGGACGTGGCCAGAAGTTCGGAGCATCTTGGAATCGGTATGCCGACGCTGTGCTCGGCGGCTGGCAGATCAACGGTATCCTCACGCTCCAGACGGGATTCCCGCTGAACATCACGGCGCCTCAGAACGGCGCCATAAGTATAGGCAACGAATCGCTGCGCCCGAATAACAACGGACACAGCGCGAAATTGGGCGGCTCGACTGAGAACCGGCTACGTGAGTACTTCAACACATCTGTTTTCTCGCAACCTGGACCGTTTACGTTCGGCAACACAGGACGCACGCTTCCCGACGTGCGTCGCCCCGGCATACACAACGTCGATTTTTCGATGTTCAAGAACTTTCAATTGAAAGAGCGGCTGAACCTTCAGCTTCGTGGCGAGGCGTTCAACGCAACCAATACAGTGCAATTCGGGTTGCCGAATACGACCTATAACTCCGCTCAATTTGGCCAAATCACAACCCAGGCGAACTCGGCGCGTCAACTGCAGTTTGGGCTCAAATTGCTCTTTTAATAGGGGCGCGGCTTATGAATGCGGAAACACTCTGACATCTATCCCCTCGGCTGAGCGTATCAGCCGGTCAAGATCGGTGCCGAAAGCGCGCTCCCACCAGCCCTCGCGTCCTTTTTGACCAACATACATCTGCGTAATCCCACGCTGGCGCGCAAATCGCAGCAGGGTATCAACGGGGTCCTCGCCATCCAGATCGGCAATCTCAGCGTTCTTCTCTTTCGCGAGCTCGAGGCCGTGCTGAACCTTCGCGCGCTGCTCAGCCGACCATTCAGCCCGGTTCAGATTGACAGCGATCAATTCGCCATGGAAGCGGTCCCGGTTGCGCACAGCGCTTTCGAGCATTCGCTGCGCGTCCGCATTCGGTGTCAGACAAACTAGAATACGCTCCTGAGTGCCCCACAACTGCTCGATGCCATGTCGGGCCAGATAACGTTCGAGCTGCTTGTCAACGACATCTGCCGCCAGAAGCAATGCAATTTCCCTTAATTCGGATAGCTGAAGTTGCGTGAGCCGGTGCCGTGTGCCGTTCTTTGCTTCCTCGACGCGCATGCAGGACTCAGGCGGTATGTCCACCACAACGATTTCGTCCGCCGTTTGTAAAAAGCTCAGCGGCATCGTCTCGTCGACATGTTTGCCCGTGATCGCTTCCACTTGCGCGCGCTTCTCCTCGATATTCTGCAGGTTTACTGACGTAATAACCGAGATTCCCGCATCGAGCAGTTGCTCCACGTCTTGCCATCGCTTTTCGTGAAGCGAGCCGGGCGGATTGTCATACGCCAAACCATCGATAAGGCAGACCTTCGGGTGGCGCTCCAAAATGCGCGGAACATCGATAACCGCACGTCCATTGACGTCTTTAAGCGGGATCTGCTCGAGGTCAGCAAGAATGTGTTGAACCTCAGGCGCAAGATTGGGCTGGATGGCCCCAATGACCACATCCTGGCCACGTTCATGGCGCCGGCGACCTTCATCAATCATCCGGAAGCTCTTCCCGACACCCGACGCGTAGCCTAAGAAAATCTTCAGCCGGCCGCGAGATTGAAAGTTTTCGTCCGATTCAACCTGCTGCAAAAGCTGTTCCGGAGTCGGCTTGCGTTCAACTACGATTGCCACGCTCCCATTATGGGCTTATCGGGCGTCCGGCAGACCACCACAGCCCGCGTGAGTGCGTTTCAGACTCGATCCGGCCTATGTTATGCTGCTGAATGTCCGACGTATTCCGCACATTCAGGGGACGTAGTTCAGTTGGTTAGAACGCCGGCCTGTCACGTCGGAGGTCGCGGGTTCGAGCCCCGTCGTCCCCGCCAATTTTCACTCTGAGCCACATTCCAACAAGCCCTGCGTTACGATAGCGGGGAATCCATGGTGAAAACCGGTGCTCTTCTCCTCGTCGGCGCGTTTCTAGCTCGCGCTGCCGCTCCCGAGAAGTCGTTGAATGCGCAGGTACAAGCGATCGTTTCGCAAGTCTCGAGCGAGAGGATCGCAAACATTCAGAAGAAGCTCGAAAGCTTTGTGACTCGGAATATCTACTCGGCGACTGACGATCCCGTGCATGGCATCGGAGCGGCACGGGAGTGGATCGCAGCGGAGTTTCGCAGCTACAGCCCGCGGCTGAAGGTCTCGTTCGATAAACATAGGCTCGCGAAGCAAAATACGCGGATGCCCGGCAATGTCGAAATCTGGAACGTGGTCGCTGTTCTGCCCGGCGCGACGGAGCGCGAACGACAGGTTCTTATCACCGGGCATTACGACACCATCAATCTCGTCTTCAAGCACGGCGCGAGCGGAGAACGCGAGATCGACGCCGAGGCTACGGCGAAAGCGCCGGCCCCCGGAGTAACCGATGACGGCAGCGGCACGGCGGCCGTGATGGAGCTTGCGCGCGTAATGAGCCAGTATCAATTCCGTAAGACACTCGTCTTCATCGCGTTTGCGGCGGAAGAGTACGGTTTATTCGGCAGCGGCTTGTATGCCGAAGCGGCCAACACACGCCACGACCAGATCGAAGGCGTCTTCAACAACGACATCATCGGCAGCGACGTGAGCGGGAATGGCAACACCAGTAACCGCAGCGTCAACGTCTATTCTGAGGAGCCTAACGACAGCGGTTCGCGGCAGCTCGCGCGTTACATGAAATCAATGGCGGAACGGTATCAGCCGGGATTCAGAGTCGATCTCGTGTTCCGGCATGACCGGTTCGGTCGCGGCGGCGACCACAGCCCATTCAATGCGAATGGCTATTCAGCCATACGCGTGACAACGCCGGTCGAAAACTTCTCGCATCAGCACACGCCGACGGACACGTTCGCGAATACTGCTGCGGAGTACACGGTGCTGGTTGCACGGGCAAATGCTGCCGCAGCCGCATCGCTCGCGCTTGCCCCCAAGGCTGCGGACGTCAGGATCCCTGCGCCGGCGGAAGGCCGCGCATTCGCCTCGCCGCTTGGACGCGGCACAATGCCCGACGGGTCAAACGGCTACGATGCCGTGATGACCTGGCACAACGATCATCCCGAGCCGGATCTCCTCGGCTACGCGGTCGTTATACGAAGAACGACGTCGCCCGATTGGGAACGGGAGATTTTCGTCGGGAATGTGCTGAAGTACACATTGCCAAACGTGAACATCGACGAGGTCGTACTGGGCGTGAAGGCGATTGATCGCGATGGCAACGAAAGCCTGGTTTCGGCGTACGTCACTCCTCCGTATAGACAACCGAAGATTTCGACCTATTGAACCAAAAAAGACAGCGCGCCCACCCTGGAACGCGCTGTTCAGTTGACCTTATGAGCGGTTATGCTCCTCCAGCCCGACGCCGGTCTCCGCAATACCGATGTCGCACTGGAGTGGAGATGCTTTTCTCTGTGCACGTGTTGGTCCACTACGCTGGGTAATGTATTCGTATGGACTTGATCGTGAGTTCGGGCGTTTTGAACGCTTGAGCTGAGCGGGTTGGATAAACGATTCCGTTCAAGTAGATAATGACCTTAGCTGCGGTAAGGACACGAAAGGAGCCGAATGTCGTTGACGGTGACGTCGCGCGTCGAAAACGATATCGCAATTCTGGATTTGGAAGGGTCACTGAGGCTCGGGCCATCGTTGCACAGCCTCCGAGAGACAGCCCGCCAAGTACTGAACCGCTCGCATCCCTCCGGTCTCATCCTCCAAATGGGGCGTTTGGCCGCAGTCGACAGCGCGGGACTGGGCGAATTGACAGTCGTATACACGTACGCCTCCAGACAGAGTTGCCGCCTTGCGCTGGTGGAAGTCAGCCAAAATCTCCGCACCATGCTGGAAGTCACTCACCTGGACGGGCTCTTACCGGTTGCGACCAACGTCGCGGCAGCCAAAGCATTGTTTGGCGCCAGCTCTGGCGCAGCGAATGCCGGTTGAAATTCCCATCGGGGTCGATTCGTGCGAGGTCAAGTGCGGGACGAAGAGACTCTCGCTAACCAATCTCCAAAAAATCTTCTGGCCTGAGCTGGGGAAGACCAAACGCGACTTGCTGGCCTATTACGCGGGGATTTCCGACACTCTCCTTCCACATCTCGTCCGCCGCGCGATGGTGATGAAACGGTACCCGAACGGGATCGCGGGCAAGTTCTTCTTTATGAAACGAACGCCGGAGTACAAACCGGAGTGGCTTGAAACGTGTTCCATCGAACACAAGTCGGGCAACATCATCGATTTCCCGATTGCGCACGACGTGGCCTCGCTCCTGTGGATCGTGAACCTGGGCTGCATCGACCTGAATCCCTGGTATTCGCAGTGTGATGATGTGAATCGTCCAGACGTTCTGCATTTCGACCTCGATCCGGTGCCGCCCGCGGACTTCGGAGAGGTCCGCAAGAGCGCTCTTCTCGTAAAGGCGTATCTCGACGAACGGCACGTCAGCAGCTACCCGAAGACCTCGGGCTCGCGAGGCATACACATCTACGTGCCGATCGTGCGCGGGCCGCTACAGAAAGAGGTTTGGACAGTTGCGAAGGGGACCGCGATCGAGCTTGCGAAACAGCATCCGAACGTCATCACGTCCGAATACAAAATTGCGAAGCGTCCGTCGGGACTGGTACTCGTGGATTACAACCAGAACGCGTGGGGACGAACTCTGGCCTCCGTCTATTCGGTGCGGCCGCGGCCGGAAGCGACCGTATCCGCGCCCGTTACCTGGGACGAAGTCGAAGCCGGCATTTCGGTTCTCGATCTGACAATGAATACAGTGCCTGAGCGCATCAGGAAACTCGGCGATCTGTTCCGGCCGGTGGTTATGAAGCGTTCGCGCTGCAAAATCGAGGCTCTCAGATGAGCCTGCCGCTGCCCGTCGATTATGCTCCAATGGAGGCCGACACGGCTCGTGAAATTCCGACTGGTCCGGAATGGGAGTACGAGCCGAAGTGGGACGGATTTCGTTGTGTTGCATTTCGCGACGGCAAGCATGCGCATCTGAGTTCGAAAGCGGGTCAGCCACTCGCGCGATACTTTCCCGAAATAGTCGAAGCGGTGCTTGCGCTCGAGGCGAACAAGTTCGTCGTGGACGGAGAATTGATCGTCACACAAGAGCGCAGGTTGGATTTCGATGCTTTACTGCAGCGGATTCATCCGGCAGAAAGCCGCATTCGGAAGCTTTCGAAAGAAACACCCGCGACATACGTGTTATTCGATCTGCTCGTGAATGACAAGGGCGCCGATCTCACCGGCAAGATATTGGACCAGCGTCGTGAAGAGCTCGAACGATTCGCAAAGACATACCTGAAGGGCAGCGAACGCATCAGGCTGTCACCGCGAACCCGTGACTTTGATACTGCGAAGGCGTGGTTCAAGCGTATGGCCGGACCTCTCGATGGAGTGATAGCGAAGCGAGTAGACCGGCCGTATGAATCCGGTGAGCGCAACGCGATGGTCAAGATCAAGAATCTCCGCACGGCCGATTGCGTCGTGGGAGGTTTTCGGTACGGGTCTAAGAAGAAGCTCGTTGGCTCGCTGTTGCTGGGCTTGTATGATGACGCCGGATTGCTGAACCACGTCGGCTTTACGTCGGGCATTGCGAGCGCGGAGAAGCCGGAGTTGACGAAAAAGCTCGAAGCGCTGATCGAGGGTCCGGGTTTTACGGGCTCTGCACCGGGCGGTCCGAGCCGTTGGAGCACGGAGCGCAGCACCGAATGGGAGCCGCTGAAACCGAAGCTGGTGGTCGAA
>JAFAQG010000836.1 GCA_019246575.1 Acidobacteriaceae bacterium | reverse complement strand
AGTTTCGCGCCTGGTCCCAGGAGAAAGGCCTGGCTATCGTCTACATCCAACCTGGCAAGCCCACCCAGAACGCAATTATCGAGAGCTTTCATGCGCGTTTCCGGGATGAGTGTCTGAACGCGAATTGGTTCTGGAACTTGGCCGATGCCCGCCTGAAAATTACATCGTGGCGCGAGCATTACAATCATCATCGGCCGCATAGCAGCCTCGGGTATCGAACTCCGGCGGAATTTTGCGCCGGGCATCCTCTCCCCCAGGATGCCCGGCCACAGTTACTCGAAGACCATGAAACAGGTTCTTCAGTTAGTATTTAGCAGTGGTAGAGAAAATGGGGGCAGATCAGTTAGGCGCTAAATTCCTGGGATCGGAGTATGCGGTCACAGAGATCGGCGACAATTCCGTCCTGCGGCGAACGGAACACGATCCACAGCGGGTCTTGCGTCTCGAGTCGTCGGTGTCAGACGCTCCGTTGTGTGCGGAATGCGCTCGATCATGGCCCGGAACGGCAGCTGCTACAAATGCGGCAACTGCGGCGCGACAGTGGTTGCAGTTGATTGTCCCGAACTGGCTCGGAGCCGGTTCAATGCAGACGTGGACCCGTGTCCTCGCCGCGGCAGATCTCGGGGGAGGTGGCCAAGGTAAGACGTCACGGGTCCACTCCTTTCCCGAGTGACTCTCTATGATGCTTCCATGCAGAGACAAAACCCATTACGGCTTTCACGATGGCAACTGTGCGGCCGTGTTCGTGAGCAATGCCAGCCATAGGATGACCCCGCTGCCGTTGCGGTGCGATATCGTGAACCACAGGCCGACCGGTTTCGGCTGGGGTTATTCCGGCAGCGGCCCGGCGCAACTGGCTGTCGCAATCCTCGCAGACCACTTTGATTGCGCTTTCGCGGCCCGAGCGCTGCATCAACGTTCCAAGTCTCCCGCAATCGCCGGTTTTAGCGAACGACACTGGTGCCTCACAGGGACTGATTTGGCTCCTATCTTCGAGCGGATGTGCCGCAACTGGTTAAGATATGGGCACGAACAGGATATGCGCTGGAATGAATATCTGCGGTTCACTTCAGACGAATTGTCGAGGTCGTCCTTGCGACCTGTGCCTTTGCTAAATGCTGTGCGCCGGAATTGCGCTCCACGGAACTCTGCGGCTCCGGTTGCCAGCTCGCCTCAATAGCCAGATGCGTTAGACCGCCTTCGATGGCGGCAGGTGCAGTCGCGTGAGAAAGCTGGAAAGTTCCTACGAGCGCAGTTGAAGCGACCGTCTGGTCTTTGCCCGATTCCGAGATAAAGTGCAGTTTGAGTACCGTTCCGGGGCGAACGTACCGAGCTTCGAGAATGATGGCAACTGGATCAGAAGCAGTGATGTTTGTTTTCGGCAGTTCGAGCGAGCTGCCCGTGTTCGCTTGGACCGTGATACCGCCGACGCTGACTACTCGTACGGAAGGTGGCGGGTCGGGAGGCAGAAACAACTTGAATGGCTTCCCAATTGAAAGTGGGGTTCCATTCGTTGTACCGCGGAGCTCGTTATCGAACGCTTCGAGGCGAATTTTCCCGTCCTGTCCCGATGAGATTCCGCCGTTCGCCGCTCCGCCGTTCGCAGTAAGCACGGCTCCGGACCCGGTGATCAATGGAGCAATTAGCCGGATTGCTCCACCACTTCCTCCAGTGACCGCAAAGCCGGGATCACCCTGATTTCCGCCATTCGCGCTTATGGTTCCGTTTATGGTAATCGACGTCGAACTCGCTATAAGCAGAGCGCCACCTGCACCTCCGCCGCTTGCCACGGATGAACCGCCACCGCCTGATCCGCCTACAAGCGGCACTAGCAGCTTGTTCCCTGTGAACTTGCCGCCTTGGCCTGGCTCACCGCCACCGGGACCATAACCCTGTTTCGCAATATTGTTGTTTTGTGCACCAATTCCGCCGCCATGGCCGCCAGCGCCGGCGAGCGTTGCTGTCCGCGGCACATCTCCGTTCGCGTACTTCGGGCTATCATCCCCGTTGAGATCGATTGCCCCGTCAATCTGGACCGGTCCTTGGACAAGCCAAAAGATCGGACCCCGCAGATTCTTGCTCGACAATTTCACGGTGACGCCGCGAGCGATTGTCACAGTTGTGAAATCGTAGACATTGTCACCTTTGGAATTTAGAGGCGGTGTGAAGCTTTGTGGATCGAACAGGACTGTGCCTTGCGTCGTGATGTTGAGAGGCCCATCGGAACCCGTCGATCCACTCGAAAAGACTTGCGCGTGCGCCAACACGGCAATGGCGGCAATGAGGATAGCTGTCAAAGTGCTGCGACACATACTCAATGCGTCCAGCTAACTCGTACCAAACCCATGGAGCCGCCAGGTGGATACGGGATGTTAACCGTTGATGTTGAGGATTGAAAGCTTCCTTGCAGCGCAGGCGCCGTATAGCTCTGATCAGGGCCGGTTTCGGAGATCACATATAGCATCGGAGTTGCTCCGACTGGTGCATTCTGGGCCTGTATAACGACGGGAACGGGACTCGATGTGTCGATCTGAAATGTCGGAAACATAAATGGATTCGCATTCATTGCCACACCATTAACAGTGACCGCCTTCACAAATGACGGTCCGGTAGCTGGAATTGCAAGCGTAGAGGGAGGCGCAGTAGTCGAAGGGCCTTGCACCGGATTTGTGCCGTGCAGCGAAAGATTCAGAGTCTCGAACCGAATAAAGCCGGCATTATTGTTGTGGCTGTTCACATCAACGTAGCCGCTGATATCTATTGCAGGCGCGACCAGACGTATAGCACCGCCACTGCCGGATTGTGGACTTCCTGTCGCGCAATGTGCCGGTGTTTGGGCTGCACCGCCGGTCGCGTCGATGCCCCCCGAAACACTGATCGAAGTGGAACTAGCAATGAGAACAGCGCCCCCACCCGCGCCTCCTCCGCACTCGAATGGCTGATTAAGAACCGCATAGCAGTTTCCTCCGCCACCGGAACCGCCGACCAACGGAATCAAATACTGGCTTCCTGAGAATTTACCGGATGAGCCCTGCGGAGGAAATTGGGCACCTCTGCACGGCGGTGCAGCTGCGCCGCCCATGGGGCCGGCACCGGGCAGAGCGTCAACATCTGCTCCTCCTCCGGGTCCACCTGCGAACCCTCCCGCACCAGGAACCGAGAAAGTACGATCCACTCTGTTCCCCGTTGCATTGTGCCCGCCCATGCCGCTGAGGTCTAGTGTGCCGGCAATATTTACATCGCCAGTGGCGAGCCAGTAGACGGGTCCGGGCAGATTCCGCGCATCCAGGCGCAGGGTCGATCCTTGTGCGATCGTGATCGTCGTGAAGTTAAAGATCGTGTCGCCTGCGTGGTGGTTCGGGACCGTCGCTGGATCAAAATATGTCAGCCCAGGTGCAGTGATATTGAGCGGTCCGTCAGCGCCTGTTGACCCGCCGTTCTGGGCTGAAGCCCGCATACCCGGCATCGTAAACAAGACAGCGGAAACGGCGGCGACCTTAAGGCAGGCTGGAGCCCGCATTCGGGGGTCGTATTTCGACAGCATCTTTTTCTCCTTTCGCGGGCTGGCGCTGACTCGCCGCGCCCGGATTAGCAGTATTTGAGTTCTGAATTTCGATCAGCGGCCCGGTGATAATTCCCGGCGGCCGGATATCGGGCACGCTGTTTGGATCGAGCGGATCGGAGCCGAGCAGCACCTCGAGCCCGTCTGGATACCCGTCGCCATCCGTGTCCTGGTTATTGGGATCCGTCCCAAGGTTCCGTTCTTGCGCATCGCTCAGTCCGTCACCATCACTATCAGGATCGGATTCGGACGAAATCATCAAAGAATTGTTGGGCGCTTCTGAACTAGGCGATGGCGCTTGCTGATCGACTCGCGCGCTGGGTCGCAACGCCGT
>JAFAQG010000730.1 GCA_019246575.1 Acidobacteriaceae bacterium | reverse complement strand
TGAAGAATCTCGAAAGCAACGGATCGGGCGGCAATACCGCTTTCACACAAAGCGGTGGAACGACAAATCCTCTGGATAGCTGGAACCTCAAGAAAGAAAAATCGTACGCTCCCCTCGATGTGCCGCACGTCTTCGTGGCGAGTGCCGGGTACGAGTTGCCGTTCGGCTCAAGTAAGCGTTATCTCAATCGTCATGGCTTCGCTAATGCGATTCTCGGCGGCTGGCAGTTGAACGGTATTGTGACACTCGAAAGCGGATTCCCGACTGACATACGCAGCAGTTTGATTCCGGCTACGAATCAGTTATTTGCCACTTTCAATGTCCCCGATGCCGTCCCCGGAGTCTCTATGTACCTTCCCAACCCAGGTCCAAACGGCTTCTTCAATCCGGCTGCATTCGCACAGCCCACCCAGGTCCTGAACGTCAAAGGCACTCCGATTATCCGGTTCGGCGACTTGGCCCGGCGCGCTGGCCGCGGCCCGGCCACAACAAACCTCGATTTCTCGATATTTCGGAATTTCACCTTCGCCGAACGATTCAATTTACAATTTCGTGCCGAATCCTTCAATCTTACAAACACGCCGGCTTTCTTCCTGCCCTCGGCCAACAGCCCGTCGTTGACGATTGGGAATTCTTCGTTCGGAAAGCTGAACTCCTCTGCCGCCACCGGACGCCAGCTGCAATTTGGACTGAAACTATACTTTTGATTAAAAATGAATCGCCGTGAGTTCATACAAATGGCCGGCACCGGTGTGTTGCTTCCGTCGAACAGCGCCGCGCGAGTAAACTGGTACGACCGTCCAATGCGCTGGGCGCAACTCGCATTCGTCGAGGATGATCCCCGCAACTACGATCCGGCATTCTGGCTCGATTACTTCCGTCGCATCCATGCCGACGCCGCATGTCTCAGCGCTGGAGGCTGTGTCGCGTTCTATCCCACAAAGATCCCGCTGCATTATCGAAGCCGCTGGCTGGGCGACACGGACCCGTTCGGCGAAATGGTGCAGGGCTGTCGCAGTCTAGGTATGAATGTCATCGCCCGAACGGACCCTCACGCCGTCCATCAGGACGTCTACGAAGCGCATCCCGATTGGATCATGGTCGACCCGAACGGTAACAAACGGCGTCACTGGTCAGATAAAGATTTTTGGGTCACGTGCGCTCTTGGCCCGTATAACTTCGAATTCATGGCGGCCGTCACAGAAGAGATTATGACGCTGTATCGTGTCGACGGCGTCTTTAGTAATCGCTGGTCCGGCTCCGGCATGTGTTACTGCGAACACTGTCAACATAACTTCCACGCATTCTCCGGAATGGATCTGCCGCGCACAAATAATCCACAAAATCCCGCGCGCCGAGAGTACATTGTGTGGCGGCAGAAACGGCTGTTCGACCTATGGCGCTTGTGGGATTCGAAAATCAAGGCCGTCAATCCCGATGCCGGCTATATCGCTAACGCTGGCGGGGGCGCGTTAAGCGAGCTGGATATGAAAACCATCGGGGAACTCGCTCCAACACTGTTTGCCGACCGCCAAGCTCGGCACGGCGTCATGCCGCCATGGACAAACGGTAAGAACGGGAAGGAATATCGTGCAACGCTAGGACGAAAGGCGATTGCAGGGATCTTCAGTGTCGGCCTCGAAGAGGAGTATCGATGGAAAGATTCCGTGCAAAACGGCGATGAAATCCGGTTGTGGGTTGTCGACGGCATTGCGCAAGGACTGCGGCCCTGGGTCACCAAGTTCAACGCGAAGCCGATTGATAAACGCTGGTTGCCCGTAGTCGAACAGCTCTATAGCTGGCATTATTCAAACGAGCGATACCTGAGAAATGAGAAATCGCTGGCTCGGGTCGCCATCGTGTATTCGCAGCAAACCGCGACCTTTTACGGCGGCCAACAGGCTCGAGCCAAAGTTGAAGATCCTGCTCTGGGCTTCTATCAGGCCCTGATCGAAGCCCGCATCCCGTTCGAAATGGTGCATGACCGGCTGCTCGACGCCGAACACCTCGAGCCGTTCCGCACATTGATTCTGCCGAACATCGCTGCGCTCTCCACCGAACAATGCGACCAGATTCGCGATTACGTGAAGCGCGGTGGCAGCATCGTCGCAACATATGAAACGTCTCTTTACGATGAA
>JAFAQG010000313.1 GCA_019246575.1 Acidobacteriaceae bacterium | reverse complement strand
CCGGCGTAAACAATGACAGCGAGCGAGCATCGTCCAGGATCTCCCGTAAGCTGGTCTCTTCCAGATCGATTTGAGTCAATCCTTCAGCTCGTGATTCAGCATTGAGTGCTTCCGCAATCAAAGCTTCTTTGCAGAGGCGACGATAGTAAGCTTCGGGACCCAGAAACAGATAAGCCGGAGCCGGAGCCGGAGCTTGCTTCCGCACGCGAGCAAGAAACTGTTCCGGCGTAATGGCTGGCACTTAGAAGTTCTCTACAATTGCACTTACGACATCATGGGCGACGTCTCTGTTTAGCCGCGTAAATGCAGGTCCGCTCTCATCGAAGAATTGGTGCGGGTCGGTTGCGACCTCGTAATTCTGCCGTGCGGAGAAATTAGCCCGCGAGTAAAGTACTCGCCCGGTAGAATGCTCGAGTAAGTTAAGCGTCAACGTTACATTAATTTGTACGCTAGTGACCTTACCGGAGCTTGGATCGAACAAACCTGGATAAATCTGCACGGAGATGATCGAGCCGTTCAAAACAGCGTCCGCCTCGCTCGGGTCTTGTAGAATGTGAAATCGCGTTCGCTCCCTGAACTCTCGCGCTATATCATTCGGAAGTGTGTCCGCAAGCCGGTACCGTGTAGAGCTCGAGTTGAAGGCTGGAATCGCAATCGTCTGTATGCTCTTCGGCATCAGGTCGGCCCTCCCGCCCACGTGATAGCCGCATGAGCTCAAAAGGAGAAAGCCGAGCGCGGTTGCGGGCGCAAATCGCACAGTCATTCGGGGATGATCTTGATTTGACTTACAAGCTCGGCGGCGGCGTCCGCAGTAAGACGAAGATTATCGCCAACGATCCAGATCCAGACTGCACGTGGATTATTGCGATCTGTGCGAACGTCCCCGACAATCAATCCACTCTGGCTCACCACGCCGACGTTGGTCGGCGGTTCTGTTTCCGCGCCGCGCACATCCATCGCCGCCACAGCCAACGCTTCGCCCACCTCGGTAGGTTCCACTTGCGTTTCGAACTCCACCCACAGCGAAATGCTGTATCCATGAAACACAGGCGCTTGGATCAGCCGCAACGACGGCAACGGCACAACATTGTCTTGGGGCTGCTGACCCAAAATTGTCGTTAAGTGGCGTTCTATCCGTTCCTCGATGGTTAAAAGCTTGCCGGCCGCCGCCTCGCCGTATTGCGAGAGCAAATTGAATCCGAGTTGCGCATCAAAGACATCCTTCTCGAGTGTTTTGAAATTGAGAAGACTCGTAGTCTGCTGGTGCAGCTCCGATACGCCTCGTTTGCCGCGCTCGCTCGCCGGCTCGAAGATGTTTGCAACGGCCTGACGGATACCGGCGAGACGCCCCAGGCTCGTCAAGACTAGACCCAACGCGCTTGCCGCCGGGTGAGCAATTACCAGCAGCCAGCTCGTATCGAGATTAGCAGTTGCGACTAGGGGCGCGACAATGCGCGCCTCGGGTTCCTGCTCGAGATGGCTGGCGCAATCGATGATCAGCGGCTGCCCGCCGCGTTGCTTTGCGATCTCGTACGCTTTGGTTGCACCCTCCTCTGTCCCCGCGATAATGATCGCCTGATCGTCTCGAATTGAGTTCGGTGTGAGTGCTTCGAGATAAACAGCCTCACCTTCCTGTTCGCCGAAGTTCCCCTCTCCGCTCGAAGCATAACTCGTGATCGCGACGGCGGACGCACGCGTCTCCAGCACTTCCTGCAGTTCCCGTCCGATCAGCGTCTCGGCGCCGACCAGCGCCAGCCTGACAGGCTTCGGTTTGCGAGCGGCTTTAGCCAATTTGATGCTCCGGATAAGGCGCCGGCGGACGCGCCCGTTTGTGTCTGCGGAGGAGTCCGCCTGCACGAATCGCAATGCCACTCATGACATACGCGCATGCCAAGGCCAGAAGCATGGGCTGCGACCAGAGCCAGATCAGAATACCCACGCCTCCAATCACGAGCACCACAAGCGGCGAACGCGGCTTCGACATACTCACTTGCTTAAAGCTTGGGTAACGCCAGGTACTCACCATTAATAACCCGATAACACTAACAAGTACCAACCAAAACACCGAAAACCCGAAGTCGGTCACAGGGGAAGCATCCAGATAAATGATTGCTGCGATGAATCCCGCACCCGCAGGTATTGGCATGCCTACGAAATATTTGCGATCGGGTCGCCCCGGATTTTTCGGCATCGTGTTGGTTTGAACGTTGAAGCGCGCCAGCCTGACAGCTCCGCACAGTAAATAGAAAAAAGCCACCAAGTAACCGGCCTTCGTCAAGTGACTGTGAAGCTGAGCACCTGGGATGCTCGTCACAAATAGTACACCCCAAACGTAAGCCAACATTGCGGGTGCAATCCCGAACGTAATTACGTCGGCAAGCGAATCCAGCTCGCGACCGAAATCGCTGGTCGTTTTCGTTAATCGCGCGATCCAGCCGTCTAAGCCGTCAAAGAATACCGCGAAACCGAGCGCCTTGGCCGCTATCAAGAAATGCGGGTTTGTGCTCAGGTCTCCTGCCTTCGCGAACAGTGCGCCTTCTAGTGCCTGAGCGATAGCGATAAACCCGAGAAAGATGTTACTGCATGTAAATAGCGTCGGGAGAGCGTACGCCGCTCGCCGCGGCCGCTTTCCTGGATATGCCGGCCCCACCAGACGCTCCCGAAAGCTCAGACGGCCCCCGGAGCGGATGTCCGCTCTGCGATGACGGTTGTTCCAGCCGAAACTCTGTTACCAGCCTTCACGGTTGTCCTCCACTCGGGCCCGTAGAGCACATCCACGCGCGACCCGAATTTTATGTACCCGATCCTCTCAGCCGGGGCGAGCGAATCGCCGGCTTTTTTGTAACAGACAATCCGGCGGGCGATTAACCCCGCAATCTGCCGGCACACAACGCGCGTCCCTGCACCCTCCACCACAAGAGTATTTTGCTCGTTCTCGGCCGATGCAGCCTCCCGGCTCGCAACCAAAAACTTCCCGCTGTGATAAATAATGCTCGCCACCTTACCCGGGATTGGCGTCCGATTTACGTGAACGTCGAAAATATTCAGGAAGATACTCACGCGAGTCTCGTCGGGACTGATCTGCCGGATCGCGACGACTTTTCCATCTGCGGGAGCGACCATGACATCTCCGGAAGGAGGCACTCGCTCCGGATCGCGGAAAAAATATAAACAGAAAACAGCCAGCAGATAAAAAGGCGCTCCAATCCAGGGTGTAAGAAAGTACGAAACAGCGATGCCCACTAGAGCCAGTCCGCAAGCATAGTAAATGCCGTCAACTACGATTCGCAAAGGAACATTTTCTCACGCCAAATCGGTCACGTGCCGGCGGCGTTGGCGAACATACCGGCGCTCACCACCACTGCTCCGAGTACGGCTGCAGCGGCCGGCGGTTCATGGCGGCAGCGTCGACACTTTCCTGCTTGCATACCCAGCACAGCCAGTCTCCTCGCTCCAGAATGCGGTCGGGTCGGAATCGTTTCGGGGTGTTCTCTCGGATGAAGCCCGCCACGATTACGACGCCGGTCGGTTTTGTCATGCGGCGCACTTCGGATGCAAGCGCATCCACAACTCTGGCGCTGATATTCACTACTGTCACATCCGCCGCGCTGTCACGGATGGCATCCGCGGAGCCGAGGAACACTGAGCGTAATCGTTGTCGCACGCTGCCTAGCGTATCGGCGTGAATGTCGCAACTGACGATCTCAGCGGCGCCGAGCGCCTGGGCAGCCAATCCGAGAATCCCCGTGCCACATCCGACGTCGACAACGGTTTCTCCACCCTTTATGTAGCCTTCGAGAGCCTCCATGACTAGCTGAGTGCTTTCATGCCGGCCAGTTCCGAATGCGGTTGCCGCATCGATACTTAGCCGGTACCGCCCTTCAGGCGTCGGCGTATCCACCCAAGGCGGTACGACAAAGAACCGTTCTCCGATACAGATCGCGTCCCAGTCCTCCCGCGAAAATTCCAGGGTCCACGGCGGCTTCTCCGCTCTGACCTCAATCGCATCGGAACCGTATCGCGTCGCTACAGCGCGCGCGGTTTGCTCGTCTTCAAAAAACGCTCGCAGCCCCGATTCGTCCTCAATCAGGCCCGCCGTTCCCATAGCCCAGAGATCGGCGATGAGCAAATCGACATCCGAGGGCTCGACGTGAAAGAGAACAGACTGCAAGTTTCAGTTTAGTGTCGCGATGGAGAAATCCCTGAGGCGACGATCACGCTGGGCTACGCTCCCGGCGACTCCATGATGAACTCGTGCTAACGACGCCAAATGAGAAGTAGCACAAACAGCACGACCCACAGAAAATCGAGGTAGTGCCAGAACAGCGATACGCCGTTTGTAACCACGCGCGTTGTCATCTGATACTTCGGACCGCTGGCAGGCTCGCGAGTGCGCACCAGCAGGTAGACGAGACCGGCAAGCCCGAGCACGATGTGGAGTCCATGCAATCCCGTAAACAGGAAAATAAACCACGAATGCGGGTTTCTCGCCAGCACCACGCCTGAGTGCAGTACCTGAACCCAGGCAGTAATCTGTCCTGCAAGAAAAGCAAATCCCAGACACGCAGTCCAAACAAAAAATCGGAACGCGCCTCGTTGATCGTTGATAACGAGCCTTCGCCGAGCGGTTTCGAGAGTGCTGCTACTCGTAAGCAGGATGGCAGTCGTCGTCCATAAGATGTGAGGGATTGCGATGTGGCCCCAGAACATCCGCGCCTGCGAGCGCACGATGAAAACGGCGATAATGGCCGCAAAAGTCATCGTTACCGTGGCAAGCACGACACCCGCAGTGAGCATCGAAAGCGAATTCAGATCGCGCTCTTGCGGGGCCGTGATTGTGGCTCGCACGTTCCCATTTTCTCGTGTTCGAAACCGCGAGCGCCAGCACGCAGAAAACATACGTAGCTCCTTACAGAACCCCGGCTGCTACCGGCGGGGCGGGCACACCACAGTTATGCTGTAATCGAAACAAAATGCCCAAGTCTTTCAGGCTGGCCGTGTTCTGCGTATTTTTCTGTGGCGTCGCAACGGCAGCGCACGCCGGAGGGGATCAGCGGCTCCGGAACTCATTTCGTGATCCGGCAAAGGCGGGCTGGATATTCGTTCATCTGGAAGGCAGCCCGTCGGAAATAGGGTTCCAGCACGGGTACTGGCTTACCGCCGAAATCGAAGACTCAAAGCGCGCAATTGCACTGAGCACTACGCACGAGGTGCATCACAGCTGGCGTCAGCTCCGCAACGTTGCAGAACGCATCTTCTGGCCGCAAGTTCCACCCGAATATCGGCAGGAACTCGAGGGCATCCGCGACGGCCTTCACGCACACGGATCGAAGCTCGACGTGATCGATCTGGTTGCCATGAACGCCTACATGGAGTTTCCGTACTACTACGATCAGTCGCGCGATCTGCAAGCTAAACGCGTTCCGAGCAGCGTGGGCGAGCACTGCAGCGCCTTCGTCGCAACCGGTAGCTACACAGCAGGCGGCCAGATCGTCATGGGACACAACAACTGGACCGACTACCTGACCGGCAGCCGCTGGAACATCATCTTCGATATCGGGCCTCGCACAGGACACCGCCTGATCATGGACGGCATGCCCGGGTTGATTCATAGCGGCGACGACTTCGGCATCAATGACGCAGGCATCATGATCACCGAAACCACCATCGCGAATTTCCATGGTTTCGACGAGCGGGGCACGCCCGAGTTTGTGCGCGCCCGCAACGCCATGCAATACGCGGACTCGATCGACGCGTTCGCTGCCATTATGAAGACCGGCAACAACGGGGGGTATGCAAATACATGGCTGGTCGGCGATCGAAAAACCGGCGAGATTGGACGGCTGGAACTGGGATTGAAAAACGTCACACTTGACCGTACCCGCGACGGCTACTTCGTCGGCTCAAATTTTCCGATCAATCCGAAATTGATCCGTGAGGAAACCGATTTCGCCGCGAGCGATCCAAACACGCCGGACGAGGTGCGCCACCGCCGCTGGGATCAACTAATGGCCGAAAACAAGGGCAGGATTACGGTGGAATGCGGGAAACAGTTCGAAACCGATCACTACGACGGCGTCACACACGAAAACACGCCTAACGAGCGCACGATCTGCGGTCACATCGATAAATCGAGCCGCGGTCTGAAGGGGTGGGCGGACCCGTACGGTCCCGCCGGGGTCGCCGAAGCCAAGGTAACGAATAGCGCTATGGCGGAAAAGATGTCGTTCTTCGCAGGCATGGGCCATCCTTGCGGGGTCGAATTCAAAGCGGCCCCTTTTATCAAGGCCCACAAGGAATACGCCTGGCAGCGGCGCTTGCTGCGAGATATCGACGCGCATCCGTGGGTGGTGATGACGTCGCACTTGCAGCAAGGACAGAGTTCAGCCCGACCAGAAACGCAGGCAGACGGCCGATAGTGTTCTAACGTTTCCGACTGCGGCTTCTTTTGGATGTCGTCTTTTTGCCGCTGCTCTTCTTCGATGCCGCCTTTTTCGAGCCGGCCTTCTTCCCTCCGCGTTTCTTTTTGCTCGGCGAAGCCGGAATGTCGGCGCCGGATCGCCGCGCTTCGCTTAACCCAATCGCAATTGCCTGTTTCGGATTTCTTACCTTCTTGCCGCTGCGGCCGGACTCGAGCTCATGATGCTTGAACTCATGCATCGTCTTCTGCATTTTCTTCCGCACGATGCGCTTCGATTTTGGATCCGAGCCCGAAGACGACTTCTTCGAGCCTCCAGTTTTCTTCGTCGCCATAGATCGAATTCTCCCTTCAAACAACTTACTGCGCTTTTGTTCTAATATGCCGCAAATACACCTGCAACACAAGCCAGGAGCGGGACGGTGCCGCATACTGCACACGCTGATATCCTGAGTCGAGAGGCTGCCTATTGCCACGTATTTCATCTGCGTTCCGAAGCTTTTTTTCGATCCTGTTTTCCGGCACGTTGCCGGAAGACATTGCTTTGGAATTCGGTTATATGAAAACGCAAGCCGCTCCTGTAGCGACTACGCCTGAACAGCCCAAATTCAAAGTTAGTGACGGCGCATTGCAGATGCTTCACATCCTTCAACGCGATTCGCGCCTGATTGATTTTTTAATGGAAGATATCGCGTCTTATGCCGACGATCAGATCGGCGCGGCCGTTCGCTCGATTCATGCCGATTCGAAAGCAACCCTCAGCCGCCATGTCACCCTTGCTCCGGTCATCGATGGCGTCGAAGGCACGCACCACAAGCTGGATTCATCGAAAGCCCCCGATCCAAACCGCATCAAATTGATCGGTAATGTCCCGGCGAGCGGAAAGGTTGCGGGCGGAACACTTCGCCACCGTGGCTGGATGGCAGCGAGCATCAATCTTCCTCCGCTCGGGAACCAGGACCCTTCGATTCTCGCGCCCGCCGAGATCGAAGTCGAATAGCGCACCGAATGCCTGATTACATCATCGGAATCGATCTCGGTACGACCAACAGCGCACTCGCTTATACATCCGCGCACAGCGCCGATGGCGAAGCGCCTCGGGTGAATCTGTTCGGCGTTCCTCAGCTTGTGAATCCGGGCGAACTTTCGGAGCTGGATCTCCTCCCCTCTGCTCTCTACATTCCCGGTCCGGGTGAGTTTGTCGAAGGAAGTCTGGCTCTTCCCTGGGACGCAAAGCAGCGCTATATCACCGGACGCCTCGCGCGCACCCGCGGCGTTGAGAACGCGAATCGCCTTGTAACGTCCGCAAAATCTTGGCTATCGAACCAGAACGCCGATCCCGCTCAGCCGCTATTGCCATTAGCCGCGCCGGAAGGCATTCAGAAGATTTCTCCCCTCGACGCGTCCTCCCAATATTTGCTGCACATGCGCTCGGCCTGGGACCTTGCGCATCCCGATGCAAAACTCGCGGAGCAATCTGTCCTGATCACGGTTCCGGCTTCCTTCGATGCAGCTGCGCGCGAACTCACGCAACGCGCCGCGAAATTGGCAGGCTATCCCGAGGTCACGATCATCGAAGAGCCTCAGGCGGCGTTCTACGCCTGGATCGAGCGGAACCCGAACTGGCGCGAGCAGGTTGCACCGGGCAACTTGATCCTCGTGGTCGATATCGGCGGCGGCACTACAGACCTCACTCTCATCGCCGTCACGGAGCGGAATGGTGAGCTCCAGCTGGAGCGTGTCGCGGTCGGTCAACATCTCCTATTAGGCGGAGACAACATGGATCTCGCGGTCGCGCGCTACGCCGAGCAGCAATTTGCCCAACGAGGCACAAAGCTCGACGCGCTTCAATTTCATTCGCTGTGGCAGCAATGCCGCGCGGCAAAGGAAGTACTGCTCGCGAGCGATGATTCACGCCCGACGGAACAGCCTCTTACGATCCTCGGCCGCGGGACAGGTTTAATCGGTGGCACGATTCGTGGCAAGATCACGCGCGATGAAATCCGAAATCTGCTTATCGACGGCTTTTTCCCGCGCGTTGCGCCCGATGCTACGCCGGAACGGCAGCGGCGAACCGCGCTAATGGAGGTCGGTCTCAATTACGCGTCGGACCCGGCCGTCACGAAGCATCTGGCCCAGTTTCTTCGCCACGCGGGAGCAAGCGGCGCATCTGGCGGCATCGCCCGGCCCACTCACCTTCTTTTGAACGGCGGTGTGCTACAGGCGGGCGCGATTGAGCATCGCATCTTCGAAGTCTTGAACGGCTGGCTTCA
>JAFAQG010000303.1 GCA_019246575.1 Acidobacteriaceae bacterium | reverse complement strand
GATGGTTGGAGCACGCGAAATCCGAGTGCGCGTCTGTTGACCCAGGCGTTCGCATTTCTCGCCTCTGGCCCCTTCCTCTTGATGGCCGCGCGAACGCCATCGTTGGGGGTCTTAATCGCCGGCCTGATTGCATTTGGCCTTGGCCGTGGCTTTTACGATTGCAACATTATGCCGCTGCTTTGCCAAATCGCGCCTCAGAACGTTCGAGCCACCGGCTACGGAATCTTCAACTTCGTCGGCAATTTTATGGGCGGCGCGACTGCGGTTGCGGCCGGGGCCCTGAAGAACAGCATGGGGCTAAGCGCCGCCATCCAAATCGGGGCCGTGATCTGGCTGTCCTCAGGGGCCTTGCTGCTGGTCGCTTGGCGTAAGAAACTCTTGGCGCCTCAGCCTTGTTGTGAGCTGGATACAAGCGTTCGCTACCTGCGGGTGGGCAGCTCGTTCCCTGAGCCTCCCACACGTGATTGACAACCGCGAACGGGTAGACTATAGTCCTCTCATAGGTATTCTGTCGACAGTATGGAATTCTAAGCTACGCGTTCTGTGCTGTTTCAGTCTCAAAAAACACGGGAGCTTGAGGATGCGCGTTTATCCGCCATTATTTGCCGGTATTCTTCTGTTAACCGCGTTGCCGCCGATGCTTGGCCAATTGCAAACAGCAACGCTAACGGGTTCTGTCACTGACGCATCGGGCGGCGTAGTCGCGGATGCGACAGTTACTGCTGAGCACATCGCCACTCATCAGCCGTTCACGGCAAAGACGACCGGTTCTGGAGATTACGCTTTACCGTCATTACCTGTGGGCGACTACAGGATCACTGTCGAGGCCAAAGGTTTCGAAAAGGAGGTAAGGCCGAACGTTGCACTGAACGTCGGGCAGACGCTTAGCATCGATTTTCAAATGGCAGTCGGCGCGACGACCCAAACCGTGGAAGTAAATGCCCAGGCTCCACTGGTGGATACCAGCGACGCTACGACTGGCCAAGTGGTGAACAGTAGGGAGGTCGAAGCTCTTCCATTGAATCAGCGCGATTTCCTCGCCCTGACAACCCTTACCGCAGGAGTGCTCCCTCCGCGCGGGATGGTCCAAGGCGGCAATCTCAACAACGGCGGTTTCGTGGTACATGGGCTGATGCGAACCGCGAATATCGTCTGGTTGAACGGTGCCATGATCGTCCAGGGAAATGGGGCGACAACATTCCTGCCCAACGTGGATGCAATCCAGGAATTTCAAGTCAAGACCGGACTGTACGGTGCAGATTACGGTGTCATGCCGGGCGGCCAACTAATTGCAGTCACGAAGAGTGGCACCAACATGCTCCACGGCGAGGGATTCGAGTATTTTCGGAACGATGCCATGGACGCGAGGAACTTCTTCTCGCAGACAAAGCCAGGGCTGAAGCGAAATGATTTTGGTGGCACGTTTGGCGGCCCTATCTACATTCCAAAGGTTGTCAACGGAAAGGATAAGGCGTGGTTCTTCGTTTCCTATGAGAAGCTGATCCAGCACGCGTTTAATCCTACCCAAGGTGTTGTACCCACGGACGCGCAAAAGAATGGTGTTTTTTCAACTACCATCATCGATCCCACAAACGGTCAGCCGTTCCTGAACAATAGTATTCCAGCTAATCGCATAAATCCGGTTGCGCAGCAACTGCTGCAATTTTGGCCCGCGCCAAACACAGCCGGACCGGTGAATTACACGAGTCCGAACAGTTCCGCTGATACGTTCACGAATCAAGTATTAACCAGAATTGATTACCAATCGTCTCCCACCGATCGATGGTGGGGGCAATTTGTACGAGACTCGACCCCCAATCTCTTGGCATCACCCTTTAACGTCTTCACGGCGCTCAGTCCCCTAAGTAGCTGGGTCGGCTCAATTGGGAACGTAAAGACGTTTAATGGTCAATACGTCAATGATGCAAGCTTGAATTATTTTCGACGTGGATATTTCCCGGCAAATGCGCCCGGGGCAAGCTGTAACTTTCCCGCAAGCCTAAATATCCCACAGCTGTTAACGCACGGTGTAATCGACAAATGCGGTGTTCCCGACGTTTCAATAGTCGGCTACAGCGGTATTGGAGACGCGTCGGTAGTAGGGGCCGTGGTCATCGGAAACTGGTGGGCTGCCGATACGTTTTCTTTCAACAAGAGTAGCCATTTCCTGCGCATGGGTGTCGACTACAGGCAGAATTGGTATTACCTAGACGAAAATGCAAGGTCTAGCTTTACCTTCGCAGCTCGCTATTCGAAGAACGCTTTTGCAGATTTCCTATTGGGAGATCCAACCACGACAACGTTGGGCGGCCAAATATTAGACGCAAATCTTCATCAAAACAGCATGTATGGATGGATCCAGGATGACTGGAAGGTAAATTCAAGACTTACTGTAAACCTTGGACTTCGCTATGAATACCGTTTCCCCTGGTCAGACAAACGGGGACTCTCATCCAATTTCGATCTTGCCACCCAGACGCTTTTCCCTCCGCTCCAGGCAAACGGCAGGTACCAACCGGGAGCGCCCTTGGTGGAATACCGAAACCTCGAGGGCTTTTTACCGCGAATCGGAATGGCATACCGGTTGACGAACAATACCGTCCTTCGAACTGGTTTCGGGATTAACGCGGGAGAATTGATCGCCGGAGCGCCGCAGAATCTAGGCGCTAACCCACGGCCGGGATCTCTGAACCTTGTATTTAATAGCGGCGTGACGGCGCCGACAATTTCTCTTTCGAACCCATTCCCGTCAGCCCTCGCCACTACCGCGACTCCAACCATTCGCGGCATTCCATTGTCGCTTCCTTTGACAACCGTGCAGGAGTGGGGCTTTTCAGTCGAACACCAGATGGGTCACAATGTCCTTCTTGACGTGAGTTACGACGGCTCACACACGGTTCACGAATACGAGGCCGTTCAGGTTAATGACGCCGCGCCCGGCCCGGGCTCCATGGCGTCCAGGCGACCATACCCGAATTACCAATCAATCGTTTTCTATGAAGGTGATGGAGAAGGTTGGTTCGATGCCTTAGAGGCGAAGATCGAAAAACGGCCCGGAAATGAGGGACTATCCCTGCTTGGCGCATTTACTTGGTCTAAAGCTTTGGCTACCACGGACGAAATAGTCGGCGGCACTCCAAACGAGGTTACATCCCGATCGAGGAATATTTCGGTTCAGGCCAATAAAGGATTGTCCTCGTCTAACATCCCTCTTCGTTTTGTTTTCTCTGTCGATTATCAGTTACCCTTCGGTGCAGGAAAAATGTTCGCCACAACGGGCGTTGCTTCGAAGATATTGGCTGGCTGGAGCTTGCTCACAATTACAACACTTCAATCAGGGCCATGGTTCTCCGTTTTCCTTCCCGGCGATCCCTTAGCAGCAGGATCGACGTCCTCCCAATGGCCCAACCGCGTTTGCAATCCAAACTTGCCCACCTCGCAACGCACCGTGCAACATTGGTTCGACACAAATTGTTTTGCGACGCCGCCACAGTACACCTACGGAAATGCCGGCCGCAGCACAGTCGAAGGTCCTGGAATTATCGATTTGGATCTTGCGCTTCACAGGATGTTCGCTTTAGCGGAACGAGCCCAAGTAGAATTCCGCGCCGAGGCGTTTAATAGCATCAATCATCCAAATTTCACCCTGCCGGGCAATCAATTTATTCCCGGTACTAACACGAGTTTTGGCGTTGTTACTGGCGCTCTGGACCCGCGCCAGATACAACTCGGATTAAAGATTCTGTTCTAACGAGCGGATGACTGGCTGCAGAAAAGGTTTTTTGTAGTTTCTTGAGTCGTGTTCTATCCACCGGCCCCGTGAGAGCTCTGAAACTTGCAATCCTGTTCTGCCCAACTTGCGCTTCGCATGGTTCATCTTGTGTCCTCGCCGTTGTCAGCCAGCTCAGCAATAAATGCTGCTTCAATGAGCATGCCCGATTGCAAATTCACCCCATACGCGCGCCTGTTCGGCGGATGTGTACCGAAGTACTCTCTATAAACTTTATTAACCGCTCCGATATCACGTACAACGTCCTGAAGATACAACCGGACCGAAACGATGGACGTCTTATGTGCACCCGCCGCTGCAAGCACCTCGTCTAACTGGCGAAAGATCTCGTTTAACTCCTCCGTCACTCCTCCGCCGATGGGCTTTGTCTGGCCTTCTGGAATTCCCGTCAATACGGTCTCTAGTGTCCGTCCTGAATGGATTACGGCGGCACTGAACGGGAAGTTGGGGTTCGTAAACAGGAATTTCATTTGGGTTCTTCCGGTGTTGCAAGTGGAAAGTCGGATCCATCCTTTGTTGGCAAAGGATGGACGTTAAGGCGATCTGCTGCCCTTTGGAACTCTTCAAGCAGCTTGCCGGGAAGCGGAATACCTTCGCGCAGGCGGCGCTTCTCCGCCCGCCACTCTGGCTCACCAGCTATTAAAACCTCCTCGTAGCCCGTCGCGGGTGGAGTCGATTTGATCATACTGGTCAATCTTGAAACAGCCAGTTTGAATTTTGCAAGCCCGATAAACCGGTCCGGATCTATCACTAGAAAGGCATGGCTGACGCTGAGCGGGCGTTCCTTAACCCTCAAACTCCCGACATCCGTACTCATCCGAGCGCCGCCTAATGCTGCCGTCAGAATCTCGACCATGAGTCCAAGACCGCTCCCTTTGTAACCACCGAGTGGCATCGGAAATCCCGAGAGCGCAGCTTGTGTATCGGTCGTGCTCTTGCCGTCGACGTCGAGGGCCCAACCGGAAGGGATCGATGTTTCGCCTCGATAAAACGCTTCGTAGATCTTGCCGAGTGACACGGTTGTGGTCGCCATATCCAGCAGCCATGTCTCCGAGGTATCCCCAGGCACAGCAACGCAAATCGGATTGGTGCCGATCCGAGCTGCTTTGCCCTGCCATGGCGGTACGGCTGCCGAGGCGTTCGTCATAACAATGCCAATCTGCCCGGAATCTGACAGCTTTCGGCCCCAGTACGCTGCCGCGCCGAAGTGATTTGAGTTCCGGGCAATCACAAGAGCCAGTCCGCACTGCTGCACGACACGCAAAGCTTCTTCCGTGCATCGGTCAGCAACTACTTGACCTATACCGTTCTGTCCGTCGTAGATAACACAAGCGCCAGATTCGGATGTAATGGATCCCTTGGTTACTGGATCCATCGATCCGGCGTCTAGTTGTTCCATATAGGGAAGCAGCATCTGGACACCGTGGGAATCGACACCGCGAAGGTTTGCCGTAGCTAAAGAATTACTGACCAGCTCAGCATGGGCTGCCGGGACATCGAGTGCCGTTAAAATTTGAGTACAGAACTTTGTGAGATCGGAATAACTTACATACATACTTATCATTGACGGTTACTCCAGGTCACGGTCGGCTCGCCAGTGTCAGAAACGACGAGATCGCCGGAACACGTCCCGGTAATCAAGAACAGCGGTTCACCCACGCGCACCATCGGAAAAGCATGGATAAGAACAACTAAACCGCTGCAGGGTGCATAAACACGATTGATGACTTCACCATTGAGGCCATACAGTAAACCGAGTTCCTCGCCCGTAGAAACTCGTTGCAACAATTCCACGCGCGACACAAGAATACCGTCCGTACTTGAGGTCACACCGCTCTCAATGTTCCCGTCGCCATGCAAGTGGACTTTGCAGTCAACACGCTCTGGAGTACCGCTAACCACGCCGAGAAAGCGTAATACGTTTTCCAGACCTAGGCTGTAAGCTCTTAGCGCCTCCTCCGAAATTCTGCCCCCGCCTGGAGATTCCGTGTATATCGCCGGGATTCCGCGTTCTCTGGCGGCCGATACCGTTCTTCCAGGAGGAACGGTGGGATGCTGCCACACGACTGGAGATCCGAAGGAAAAAGCCGCTTCCCGTCCGATCTCATCGCCTTCAAAGTAGCCGATCAGCGAAGGCATCGCGAATTTGAGACCGCCGCTGTGAAAATCTATATAAAGATGCGCCAGTGGAAGGATACTCCTCTCAATCCAGTACGCAAGGCGCTGAGTGGGTGAGCCGTCCATCGATCCAGGAAAGGATCGTGCGAGATTTCCGTCGTCCAGAGGGCTGGTCCGCATGCCGGCCCAAAATGCGGGAGGATTCGAAGCAACAATCGCAACGAAGTTGCCCGACATCCCCGCAGGCTCGAGGTCTTGAAATCGGTCAAGGATAACCCGAACACCTTCGTACTCGTCTCCATGCACTGCCGCGCTCACAACAAGCGTCTTACCGGGTCTTTCGCCACGAATCACGAGCAATGGCAGGTGCAGGCCTTCAGGTCCTGGAATAAGCAGTGAGACTGAGTAACGTCCCGGTGCCGGAAATTGATCTAGCCCAAAGTCCTCAGCCTGGCAACTTACTTTACTGATCATTAGTAGGTCAGAAATCCGCCATCTACAAGCAGCGTGCTCCCCGTTATAAACGACGCCTCGTCGGAAGCAAGAAAGACGGCAGCTTGGCCAACTTCCCAGGCCTTGCCGCGTCTGCCGAGCGGCGTGTAACGGATGTAGCGTCCTGATCCGCCCTGTTGTTTCAAGTCATCCACTACTGTTGCGTTCTGCACCGTATAAATGTCGCCCGGTGCGATAGCATTCACGCGAATGCCGTAGGGCGCGAGTTCCAGCGCCATGCTCTTCGCGAGTGACACTTGTGCAGCTTTCGAAGCGCAATACACAGACGCGAATTCCTGAGAGGCAAATGCCGCAACAG
>JAFAQG010000293.1 GCA_019246575.1 Acidobacteriaceae bacterium | reverse complement strand
CGGGCGCGTAATCGCTCAAGCGAACGCAACCGATGAAGAGGTGCTCGTTGTCGAATGCGATCCCAAGCAGATAGACGAAGTACGGCGCAACTGGCCGTTTCTGCGCGATCGCCGCATCGATGCTTACGCTCCGATTGCGAGCCGCTGGCTCGACTGAACCATGGCGAACCGGGCCGCTCAGTGCCGCTTTCGCATGCCTGCCGAATGGGAGCCGCACGAGGCCACCTGGCTTGCCTGGCCGCATGAGAAAACCGATTGGCCGGCCAAATTCGAACCAATTCCCTGGGTCTATGGCGAGATTGTGCGCTATCTCTCACGCGTGGAGCAGGTCCGCATTCTCATGAACGATATGGAAGTGGAACATTCGGCGCGCGAAGTTCTCACGAAATGCCATGCAAACCTGGCTGCGCTGGAATTTTTTCAGATTCCAACTGACCGCAGTTGGACCCGCGACTACTGCCCGAGTTTTGTGAAAACCGTGAGTGGTGAACCCGTGATGCTCAATTGGGCATTCAACGGTTGGGCGAAGTACGAGAATTCGGAACGCGACGATGCGGTCAACAAACAATTGCAGCCGCAACTCGGGCTTCGGATGCTCACGCCTGTTTACAACGGACGGGGCGTCGTTCTCGAAGGCGGCAGTATTGACGTTAACGGGGCCGGCACTGTCCTCACTACGGAGGAATGCCTTCTAAGCGATGTGCAGGCGCGGAACCCCGGATTGAGCCGCGAATGCATTGAAACGTATTTCATGCATTTTCTCGGCGCGCGTCACACCTTGTGGCTCCGCAACGGAATCGCGGGCGACGACACGCATGGTCACATCGACGATATCGCTCGTTTCACAGATCCGCGCACCATCGTCGTCGCATGCGAGGACGATCGTTCGGATGTGAACTATGAACCGGTGCGCGAAAACATCGCGCTGCTTCGCGAAATGAAAGATCAGGACGGGCAACCGCTGCGAATCGAAACGTTGCCCATACCTGAGCCGGTCTTTTTCGACGGGCAGCGCTTGCCGGCTAGTTACGCGAATTTCTACATTGCCAACGAAATCGTCCTCGTACCGACGTTCAACGATGCAAACGATCGAATTGCCTTGAACAAACTCGCCGAGCTGTTTCCCGGCCGGAGAGTGGTCGGCATTGCGGCAACGGACCTGGTGCTCGGCTTGGGCACGCTGCACTGCATGACGCAGCAACAGCCGGCATGATTTTTCTGGCGTGCATTCCGGTCGCGATCTGGACGTATCTCCTGTTTGGCCGTGGCGGGTTCTGGCGAGTTTCAAAGCATCTACCGCCGAAGCAGCTGGCGCGCGCGAACGACAAACGCGTGATCGCGCTGATCCCCGCACGCAATGAGGCCAACTCCGTTGCGCAGACTGTGGCATCGCTGCAGAACCAGGAATTGACGCCGGCTCGCATCATAGTGGTCGATGACAACAGCACGGATAACACGGCCGAGATTGCGCGCCGCGCCGGTGCCGAGGTGATCGAAGGCAGTCCCCTTCCGGCCGGCTGGACCGGCAAGCTGTGGGCGCTTTCGCAAGGCGTCGCAACAGCCGAAAAGCTCGATCCCGATTACTTTCTCTTTACGGATGCGGATATTTTGCATGAACCACAGAGCATCCGGCAACTCGTCGCGATCGCAGAACGGGGCGGCTACGACCTTGCGTCGTTCATGGTCAAGCTGTCGTCAAGTACGCTTCCGGAGAAAGCCTTGATACCCGCTTTCGTGTTTTTCTTCTTAATGCTGTATCCGCCGGGGAGGAGCGCAGGTGCGGCGGGCGGCTGTTTATTAACGCGGCCATCTGCGCTGAGGCGCATAGGCGGCCTCGAGGCCATTCGCGACGAAGTCATCGACGATTGCGCGCTCGCTCACGCAATCCAGAAGACGGGCGGACGCGTGTGGTTGGGCCTTACTTCGAGAGCGTACAGCACGCGCACATACCGCAGCTTCGGCGAAGTCGGCCACATGATCTCACGGACAGCGTTCAACCAGCTGCGGCACTCAACGTTGTTGCTGGTCACAGCGGTAGCCGGTGTATTCGCGATCTTTGTCTTGCCACCATTGCTGCTGGTGGCGCGCCGCACCCCCGTGAAGGTAGTCGGCAGCGCCGGATGGCTGCTGATGAGCGGCGCGTATGCGCCGATAGTCAGATTCTACCGGCTGTCACCGTTGTGGAGGTTTTCTCTGCCGGCAGTGGCGCTGTTTTATTTGGGCGCGACACTTCATTCAGCGGTCCAATACTGGGCAGGAAAAGGCGGCGCTTGGAAAGGCCGCGCACAAGATGTTCCGATGCGAGATCGTCTACAGCTGGACTGATCTGCGATTCCGCTTGACGCGCCAGGTTCCGACGCCAATCAGGAGACCCAGGCCGAGAAGCGCCCAGCTTCGCGGCTCCGGATTCACGGACACAGGATCGTCGGCGTAAGCGAGATTTTCGAATTCGAAATTGCTGAAGGCCTGATTGTTCCAGTCCGCCTCAGTGAATTTCGTGTTCGCGTCAGCTATGAATTGCACGTAAACGAACAACTCTCCGCGATCGAGCCCATTGGTCGGGTTGCCGCAGTAGGCGCTGACCGTTCCGCCCGAGCATCCGCCCAACGCGCTGATGAGGTTTGCATTGTTGAGCGTTGCTACCACCGTATTGCCCGATTTCAGAGTAAAGCTGTTGTACGGATCCGCAGCATTCCAGAGGAAAGCGAAGTAGCTTGCACCCTGGTTGAACGTAAGCGTCGTGGACACCGGTGTCGGCGAGCCGGACACAGTGCCTGCAAACGCGTATTTCCCACCGTTGGCACCGCCCCATTGATCGGAATTCATTACGGTCAAACCGTTGAACGTGCCGACGCCCTGCCAGACGACGGTCGTATTTACGCCCACTGGAAGGCTATTGAAGCTGAAGGAATCGGGCCCCTGTACGGTGGACGATAGCTGCCCGGGCGTCCCATATTCGACGGTCGTGGTGGCCGTCGCAAACGGAGCGACGCTTAGAACCACTGATGTAAGCACAAGAGTAGCTCGTATCATTCGTATCTCTAACATACCTCCGCTTTTGCGATCCTGACTAGGGACGAATACTAGTACCCCGGTTCATATCCCGCACCAAAATCCTAGACCGTGGCGCGAAAACACGCCGGTAGCCCATGGAAATGTATGAAAAGGAACCAATTCACCATCTATGCGGCCCCGTGAACGGCGTAATCGTCCTCGGACTAATGGCAGTACTGATATTCCCCTTCCGCGAACTGTGATAGCAGATCCGCACTAAGCCTGCCGCCCGATTCAGCCTCCCGATATACCGCGAATCGGCTAAAGCAGCGCGGTCAAAGCGCCGATATGCCGCATGTGCACCGAGATGCGGCCTGACTGACGGGGAGAACGGGGGCGGCCGGTGGATTTCACTGAAAGGATTCAACCAAAATCATGAAAAAAGTAGCATCAGTGCTGTTGGCGGCGGCGCTGGCGAGTTGGGGAGCGACCCCGAAACAGAAGCTATCGCCGGATGCAGCCGCCAAAGTGGATACAGCGGAGCCCTCGGTGAAAGTGATCGTGCAGTGGAAGATCCACACCGGCAGCGCGACACGCCAAAAGATTGCCGCTTTAGGCGGTCAAGTCGTCTCCGAATTCAAGGCCATCGACTCGGGCGTGTATACGATACCCTCTTCGGCGCTGAACGCTCTCAGTGCGGATTCGTCGGTCGAATACGTTTCTCTGGACCGTGCAGTACATAAGAAGCTCGCCTATACAGCGGCTGCCGTCAATGCTTACTCCGCGTGGAAGGCCGGCGATTTCGGCCTGGGCGTCGGAGTAGCGGTCATTGACAGCGGTATCAATGCGGACCCGAACCTCGGGGTTGGTTCAATCGGCGGCATTGTATACACAGAGGATTTCACGGTCCCCAGCGGGCAACCGACACCCG
>JAFAQG010000448.1 GCA_019246575.1 Acidobacteriaceae bacterium | reverse complement strand
ATATGTCGCCTCTGAAACGACAATCGCCGGCCGGCGGCCTGCCTGCTCATGCCCGGCTTGCGGATCGAAATCGATGGTAATGAAATCGCCCGCGACGGGAGCCCAATGCCTGGTCACCAGACCTCTTCACCACGAGGCTTGCCCCATTCAGTCTCGCTGTGCCGGTTCTTGCGAGTAATTCGTGAGACAAGACTCTCCAGAGTTGGCCGGTTCTTCAGCGCACGGACGATGATGACCCCGGGTGCTTCTACCTCGAAATCGACCTCGTCGCCTTCGTGCAGCTCTGCTTGCTCCGCGATCTTTCGGGGAATGCGAAGAGCAGTGCTGTTGCCCCATTTTGCAAGCGCACTCGGCGTACGTGTAGCCATCCGTACCTTACTTTCAGTATATACGCCCGTATATCTTCGGTTCGACCTGCCTGTGACATTCGGCACGCTACACTTTGTAACTTGAAGACGGTCCTGATCTGTCATGAAGATGACCCGCTCAACCGCCACGGCCTGGCGGCGTGGTTGGCGTCATTTTCCGATCTCGCCGGCATTGTTTCCATCGTCGAACCGCGGCAGCGGATGACAAAGCGCGTGAAGCGCGAGATCCAGCGTATCGGGTACCTGCGCTTGCTTGATGTGCTGGCGTTTCGCGTCTATTACAGACTGAGGTTAGCGGCGAAGGATCACGCGTGGGAGCAGGCGCAGCTGAAAACATTGGGGGAGCGATATGGCGCAGTTCCGTCCACGACGAAAGTGCTAACGACCACGAGCCCGAACAGCGGGGAATCGGAGCGGTTGCTGCACGAGCTTGCACCCGATATCGTCATCGCGCGCTGCAAAACGCTGCTGGCCGAGCGCATTTTCATCATTCCACGCATCGGAACCTTTGTCATGCATCCGGGCGTTTGCCCCGAATACCGCAATGCTCACGGGTGCTTTTGGGCGCTCGCGAACAACGATCGTTCGCGCGTGGGCATGACGCTGCTCAAGATCGACAAGGGCGTCGATACCGGCCCGGTCTACGGCTACTTCACATATCCGTACGATGAAGTAAACGAATCGCATTTCGTGATTCAGCATCGCGTGGTGTTGGACAATCTGGATGCGATCCGGGATAGGCTTCTGGACATTGCCGCGGGCCGTGGTCAGCGGATTGACACGACCGGGCGCGAGTCGCGTGCCTGGGGTCAGCCCTGGCTGACAAAGTACCTTGGCTGGAAACGAAGAGCGAGATGCAGGGCAGCGTGACGGAACCGTCAATTAGCCTGCTGTATCACGACATCGTGCAGGCGGGTGCGTTTTCGACCAGCGGCTTCCCAGGCGCCGATGCAGGCTTATACAAGCTCGAGGAGCCCGCCTTCCGCGCCCATCTGGATGCGATCGCCGCGCGCGGTATACGCCCAAGCGCGCGCCTGTTCACATTCGACGATGGGGGCGCTAGCGCCCTGCGGGCTGCCGCGGTGTTACAGGAACGCGGTTGGCGCGGGTACTTCTTCATTGCGACGGATTATATCGGCAGGCCTGGATTTCTCGATACCGCGCAGATCCGGTCGCTTGCCGCGGGGGGGCATATTATCGGGAGTCACACGTGCTCGCACCCGCTACGCATGAGCGCCCTGTCGCACTCCGCGTTACTGCGCGAATGGTCGGTAAGCCGCGGAATTTTGTCCGATATCGTCGGACAGCCTGCAAGCGCGGCGTCCGTTCCGGGCGGCTACTATTCGCGCCTCGTCGCCGAGACGGCGGCGGACACCGGTTTCACTGAGCTCTTTACCTCCGAGCCCGTATCGCGCGTCGATCGGGTAAACGGCATGCGCGTGTTCGGCCGGTACTCCGTACAGCAGCATTCACCGGCAGCTACAGTCGGGGCGATCGCGGCGGGCGCCGTGGTTCCGCGTCTACAGCAGTATGTCTACTGGAACGCGAAGAAACTGATCAAGCGCGTTGGCGGCCAATATTGGCTGCATTTTAGGAAATATTATCTGAATGTGCGCCACGGCGGATCGAAGTAACAGATCAATAAATTTTTAAATCACGAACGTGGCTCCGAGTCAGGTCCAATTGACATTGGAGTTGTTTTAGGCGGTTCGAGAGCGACTGGCAGGTTTCGTCCCGGTATTTCTGCCAGATCTCCTCCGTGCGTTTCAGCGATTCTCGTGCGGAAGGGTCACCGCGCGCTTGCAGCTCGGTCATCTTCGTCGCGAGCTTTGCATTCATTTCATCGAGCCGGGCGGAGAGGCAGCTCGTTCTTGCAGTGTCGGAGTTTTCGCTGATGCAGTCCGGCAGAACCGTTTGTGAACGAGTGTCTCGTCCGACACGGATGTAATCGACAAGCTTTTGACCTGTGGATGGGTTCTCGAACAGGTCGATGGCAATCGTGTCTCCCTCGTGCACAATCTGGGGCGTCGGAAACACAGGCGAGGGCAACACCTTCCACGCCGGCGGGTCAGGTAGCCTCATTTCCTCGGGCGTCAGGCTAAGAGGGCTGAATGTCACTTTGTATTCGCCCGTATGCTCGAGCGGTTCGACGGCGAGGTCATAACCGAAGTACTCCAGAGTATTTCTTTCGTAGATGTATCGCTTCATCCCTGGCTGGCCACGTTTCAGCGACTGCAATCCGCCGCCAAAACTTCCCGCAGGCTTAGGATTCGCCGGTTCAAGTTTCGACTCAACGAACACAGCGATGCCGTTTGATTGCGTATACCCTGACGATGTCCATTCGCCCCGCGCAACTCCCGATACGGCGAACAATAGTGTAATGCTAATTCTCTTCATAACTGCTCCTGATAATCTTTGGCTGTAATTGTTTGACCGGCCGGAAATCCGAAAAACTGGCTTGCCGACCGGCTTTCTGAGGTACGTTCCGGTTCATAACTCCGAGTCCGAGGAGACACAGGGCAACGATCAGAAGCAGGAAAACCGGCAGGGGGACCGAGATGTTTCCGGTCAGCAACCAAACGCTCCGGCGCAGGGCGGTTCTCTTTCGGAAGATCCTGTCCTCCAGCGATTCGGGCGCGGGCAGAGCGCTCCACTCCGCCAGCAACTCATGAAGCTCACTATCATTTAGCGGTTCCATACTCTCTTGAATTCCTCGTATTCCTGAACGGCGCGAG
>JAFAQG010000269.1 GCA_019246575.1 Acidobacteriaceae bacterium | reverse complement strand
TTGCGCATGGGCGCCGTAGAATTTCCGGGAACATAATATTCGTTAAACATAACCGTTTCCCTATCGGATTGAGGGATTGAGCGCCCCTGCATCCGCGCGCTCACCTATGTAAACGAGATTTTCCACCGGGTTAGGCACGCTTCCATTCAGACCACGGGACGCTAACTTGGCACCAAACAGGACCTCGTCCAGGGCGCCAATGACCGCGTCAAAATTCGAATCGAGCACGAGTGAAACATTTGCCCGGCGCCGTTGTATATCGGCGTTATGCACCTCGATAACAATCATCGAGATTATCCGGCATAAGTTGGCGCGGAAATGAAGTCATGCGCTTCTCCCGCCTATGGCAAAGAGTTTCTTCGACGATGACGGCTGCCTGCGCGTGGAACATCGCGGCAGACGGAACGAACACAGGAAAGAGGCGAGCCGGATACGGACATCGACAGATAGGAAAACCGCCGTCACCGCATGGCGGCGACAAGCTCCCGGCAGAGCGTCGCGGCCTTCTTCAGCTACTTCGGGGTCGCGAGCCCGTTGAATTTGCTGTACATCCGCTCCTCGCTATCCGTTTTGGCGTGGCTTGAAGCCTTATGAAAGCCGATTCCCCCAGCGCGCTCTGCCCAATGTCAAAGTTGCCGACTATACCGAAAGAATCGAGGCCAGCTTCCGGGCTGCGGCTTTAGCGCCAATCGTCGATTACGAAAATGTCAGATCGATTGTAGGCAGGTGAGTCAGGGCGGTGCATGGCAACCCCCTGAATGTCAGTTCGAAATCCGCGCCGAAGCATGTTGCTATAGGCTTTACTCCGGCTCAGGTTCACACCTGCCTCCAGGCGCGAAAGCCCCCGCTCTGAGGCAAGAGACTCGCACGCGTCCAACAATCGTTCGAACGCGTTCTCGGCATCAGTTCCGGGCCTGACTGCCGCAAACTTGACAAAGCAAGTGTCTCTTCCAGCTTCGGTTCCTTCCCCGCAGTGGCAGACCGCGAATCCTTCAAGCGAGTCGCGGTCCCACAGCAGGAGTGTTTCTCCAAGATTCTGGGCGCGCACCGCATTGATTTCGCATGTCACATCGAGTCCTTCATAAATGGAATCGGTCACTCCGCCGCAAGCACTGATAGCGTGATCTTGGTCGGCTTCCGTTAGAGACGAGAATTTCAGCGCTGCCGCCTTGCGCGCCTCTGCCCGCTTGGACATGATCGCTGTAAGAAATCTCGGCCAGAACCCGAACTTCTGGTACAGCCCGACGTGCTTAGGACTGTGGGCAAACGTGAACAGGCCTGCCTCCCTCACGCCCCACTTTGAAAAGAGATCCATCGTGGGCGCCAAGAGTTTCTGGGCGACACGCTGGTCCCAGAATTCCGGGCGAACGGTCAAAGGACCGAAGAACCCGAAACTACCCCAGTTCGTGGCGAAATTCGATCCTGCTAGAGAGCCATGAAGCTCAGCTGCTAACGTTGCATCAGGGTCGGTCCGCCAGCGCGTGAACACGTACTCTCGGTCAGCCCAGAAATCTTCGGGATTAGGTACACCAAGGAACGTGCCGAATGCGACTCGAAAGATCCTACGAGCTTCGACTAAATCCGCCTCAAGCATCGGACGAACAGAAATGTCAGCTGCTTCCTTGCTCAGCGATGGCGTGGGCATCGGGGAGTCCTCGCGGGCAGGAATCCACCCTCTGGTCCAGTTTACGAGAGAGCCTATACTACAGCATTTGATCTGACGAAAACGGCTGATCGTACCCCGTCGCTAACTCTGGCCCCGATTAGCGCATGCTACATGTGCGGTCCAAGGAATTCCGTAAATTGGTCCGCCGATGAGTAGCGGTCGCGTTAAGGCAATTTGCAACGACGTTGGCAGGCCGGCACCACGTCGCGTCGCTTGCGCTAATGTTGAGCTCAGAGCTCCCACACAAGTACCGGCAGAGTTCCTGCCAATGCTGCTGCACATAAACGAGTCCTTACCATTAATCTAAAGCGACAATCTCGCCGTCAAGGACGGTGCCGTCTTCTAGATAGGTGCAAGCCGCCACGGTAGCCGGGAACTAATCGGTGAGTACATGGTTGCGACGCGACAGGACGACAGCCGCTTTGTCCTTTACGACTAGGACCGATATCCGTCAAATTTGGCTTCATACTCCCACTGCTCTCCCTCCGGCAATTTGTCGACGAGCTTCGCCTGCATCGGTTCGATAAAAGCTGGTGCCGCTTGTGGAAGCTTGTCGAGTTCTGCAGCCAGCTTGCGCGACACATACTTCATTTTTCTTTGGGGCCGCCGCCTTATATCAGGCCGAAGATCATAGCTTGTCTATCTCCCTGCGGATTTTCCACTCTCGGCCGTTACGACGCGCGAAGAGCTCGCCGGCTTTGATCAGGCGTCGGAGAAGCGGCTCACTGAGTCCACTCAGGGCGGCCGCTTCCGCCGGCGTCAGCCAGCGTTTTGTGTCCACTCGTTCGCCGGCTGGTCCTGTCGCAATGTGGCGCAGCAGGGCAGCGAGCTGCTCCTCGCTGAGGCTGCGTCTGCTGGTGCAGTGTGGCGCGTTGCAGGGCGCGTGTCTCGCCCGTCTCGGGCGGCATGACATGGGCGGGTGGATGCATGCGCGCGAGATCGTCCGGGTTGACGATCGTGATCGGCTTGCGGCCGGGCTGCGTGGGTTTGCTGCTCTCGATGTCGCCCCTCGCAATCAGGCGCTCGATATTGCGAATGCTGGTGTCCAGGCGTCTGGCCGCTTCGGCCTTCGTGGGCCAATGGTCGTGTTGAGCCATGGCCTACAGGATTTCTCCGCAGTGGGCACAGATCCAGCGCTCGCTGAGGGATGGGCGATCTGCTCGTAGCATTTGGGACAGATGCGGCGCCATTCACTCTGGTTTTGCAAAAGCGGCGAGATAGCTGCGAGCCTCGCAGAGTTTTATGCACCAGCGTCGAAGCTCCGCCGCAATTGCCGGAATATTTCATTGGCGAATGAGAGTTGTTACACAACTCTCGACGTAACGATTTATGGGCTAATTTGGAAAAGTGCGGAGGAAGTGCGTAGTCTCTGCGCCCCATCGCCAAAATGATCTCTGCCGAAATCGTGAAGTTCCATTTTGCGCGTGATCATCCTGGCGCTATCCGGAACCTACACACCGGTTTCGTAAACCCTTCCCGACATTGACGGAGTGATCACCTATAGGTAGAACCGGCTGCTCGTGAATCGGTCAGATACAAGCCTTTTCTCATAGATTGTCTTGAAGTATGCTCTTCTGTCTGACTACAGCCAGTAGATCCAGACGTGTCGTTGCTATGCCCTTCTTGCGATCGGTCACGACGTGGTGGAGGAATGTCTGCGGTCCATCGGAACCGCTTATAATGTCTGGACTATGACTGCACTCGATTGTCAGGAATTGAGATCGGCGGTTCACGGGCAGGTCTTCGAGACTGCCGACGTGGGCTAT
>JAFAQG010000268.1 GCA_019246575.1 Acidobacteriaceae bacterium | reverse complement strand
AATCGATGAAGGCGAGCGCATTGCACACCTGACCGCGACGCCGGTTTCGGGTGACATCGTCGAGTGTGAGATCGATTGGCAGCGCCGGTACGATCACATGCAGCAACATAGCGGTCAGCACCTCGTCTCGGCAGTGTTCCTCGACCTGTTTGGCTTCCCGACCTTGAGCTTTCACCTCGGCGCGGACGTTTCGACGATCGAATTGGGAACAAAGGAGCTATCGGAGCAACAAATCGCGGCCGTTGAGGAGCGCTCAAACGAGATCGTCCGGGAAGCGCGCGCCATTACGATAACCTTGGAGGATGCGGCCTCGGCAGATGACCTTCGAAAAGCAAGCACCCGTTCGGGAACTCTGCGGATCATCAGCATCGATGGCCTGGATCGCAGTGCCTGCGGCGGCACGCACGTTCGGTCGACTGCTGAAGTGGGGCCGATTCAGATCCGGCGCGCGGAGAAGATCCGAGGTAATTTGCGGCTCGAGTTCGTCTGTGGCGTGCGCGCCCTGCGCCGTGCCAAACAGGATTACCGCATCAGCGCCGAGTTAAGCCGTGTTGCGGCCGTCCCGATTGATGATCTGCCCGAGCAGATCTCAATCCTGCGTAAGCGCCTGGCCGATGCTGATGCCGATCGACGCCGGCTCGCTGTGGAACTGGGACAGACGGAAGGCCGCCTGCTCTATCGCGAGACACCGCCGGACACAGACGGCATTCGCCGGAGGTTGCTGCAGCTGCCCTGTATCGACGAAACCGTTCGCGCCAAGCTAAACAGTTTCGTGGCCCATGAAAGAGCCGTCGCGCTAGCAATTGGAGCGCATCCGCCCGGCGTAGTGATCGCTTGTTCGCCGGATTCCGGTTTACACGCAGGCAGTATCCTGAAATCGGCCCTGGCGAACACTGGGGGCAAGGGCGGCGGCTCGGCTACCCTTGCGCAGGGGAATATGCCGGATCCCGGACTACTGCCGGCTCTCGCTGCAGCGTTGGGATTCGCTCACACTCCTGAACCTCTATCCGTTACTGCGGAAGGCGATCAGAAGTAAACCACCCCCGAACAATAGGGCGGCAAGCGCGATGAGAACTTTGGCGGTTCTGCTGGTTCGGCCGAATTCACCCCAAACTACGATGCCCCAAAACATTGCAACCAGGACAGAACCGTCGTCCCAGAGCAGCCACGACCGCGTGCTCGGAGCCGAACCCGGCGGCGCGGATCGCGCAAGCAAGCCTGCTAGTGTCCCGGCGGCCCATATCGCCCCGCCGGCAAGTCCGAGCGCGTGAACCCTGAAGTCGCCCTGCAAATAGGAGCGCGGCGTAAGTGGCGGGCCCTCAATCGCGATATTCATGAGAAATAAGGTGAAGAAAGCAGTCGAAATGACGATGCCGACGCAGAACATCAGGACGCCCCCATACGCGCCCAGCCCCAGATCTCCCCAGAACGCGGTATCCGCTATGGGATAGGAGCCGCCGATAAACAGGCCACCGACGCCGGCGGCGATCAGACCCTTCGTCGTCCTCTTACGCGCTGCGATGCCCGGTTGCTTTTGTGTCTTGCTGACAGAGACGACCCGGGCTCGCAGGGCCGCTAGAACGGTCACAGCCGTCCCAAGGAGAACGAGAATGCCTGGGATGAGCAGCAACGGGCTTGCATCCGAGAAACTGGCCAGTGCGCCTACGACCAGCCCGATCGCGAAGACGAAGGGGAATGAGCCGGCCAATCCCAGGAGCGAAACTGCCGCAAGTAGCAGCATGTTTCCAATGCTAAATACGAACCCACCGGTTACGGCCAAGGCCTGTGATCGTAGGCCAGCTACTGCAATCCGATCGCTGAACGATAATTCGGAACCGAGAGTTCCGAACGTGAGTGCCATAAGGGCGGCAGCGGCCAGAGCCCCGATTGCAAAATCGACGTAGTATAGCTCGAACCGCCATCGCGATCCGCTGACCTTAAAAGTGTTCGGCCAGGACCCCAGGCATACACAGGAGATGAGTAAGAGCACTACCGCCGCTACATACGTGGAAGGGAGTAGCAATCGGAAGCGGCTCTCCGTCGCGGGATTTGACTACTGGAACGAATTCTGCATCGGAACGTAAGTCGCCGGGACGACTTGCTCATTTGGGTGAGCAGGGCTGAAATAGTGCGCGAGGAACAAATTATGGTACACATTCGCGGCAACACCCGAAGCAATCGGTCCGCTGATGCCCCGTCCGCCGGTCAGAAGCACTACGACAACCAGTTTGTTGTTGCCGGACTCGGCAAACGACCCGAACCACCCGAGATGAACGCCGGGTTGCGCGGTGTCGGTACACGTGCCCGTTTTACCGTAGATTGGTTCGTCGGCGTTCAGACTGACCCGCCGCGCAGTTCCGTATTCCACAGCCCCCATCAACCCAGGCTTGATCTGCGGAACGAGGGTTTCAATGTCCAGGGTCCGCTTAATTCGCGGCGTGAAGTTTTGGATCTCCGCCGGCGTCCGGGGGTATTGGAGGTAGTACATGGTCCCGCCATTCGAAATCGCGGTAATCAGGCTGGTCAGTTCCAGTGGCGTGAGGCGGATTCCGTCACCGAAGCTGGTCATCATGCCTACACCCGTCCTCGGGGGTTCCGAAGCCAGGTAACCTGCTTCCTCCCCGGGGATATCCAGGCCCGCCTTCTCACCGAGGCCAAAAAGCTTAGCGTATTTCTGCACGCGCTCGAATCCCAGCTCCTCACCGAGGTGTGCGAAATACAGATTGTTCGACACGGCAAGCGCTCTTGTCATGTCCATCGAAAAGCGGCGTGTCAAATGCAGCGCGGTCTCCGGGCCGACTATGCCTTCACTCAAGGAAGCCAGTGACACGACCAACTTTACTGTCGAGCAAGGCTCGAACGCACCCTTAACTGCGAGCTTTTGATTGACAATACTTAAAATCCGGCCCGTCTGCGGATCGGCAACAACGACCGTGCCATTGTAAGGTCCGAGCCCCTCGACCGCCGCTTTCCGCACCGCGAGGTCATCGCCCTCGACGGTGTCGCCTATAGTGGAATCGGCATAAGTTGGCTCCGTCCAGGGGTTTACGAAGACGCGGTGTCCACGTCGCCGGCGTGCGACGGCTACCCGCACGGCTGAAGGTGCGCCGCTGTGTATCACGGCTGCCTGGCTGGTGGTGCGGGCCACTGCGCGGCCGGTTTTGGCTGAAGTGACGACCGTCGATGACGCCTGGCTAACGCGCCGTCCGCGCCTCTTCCGCTTGTGCCGCTTAGCGGCAGCTGTTCGGTCTGTTTGTGCGGCCGAGATCTGCGGTAGCGCCATCGTCAACACTGATATGGCGACCGCAACCCATCCCAGCCTCAAAGCCCCACGTAAACACACGGTACTTCTATCGTAAGTAGTTGCGGCGTGCCCGTCAATACGCACATTCCAAAAAGGTTATCTTACCGGAAAGATCCTATGTTCTAAGCCGCGGTCCACCCGCCGTCAAGAGCTACCACTGAGCCGTGCATGAACGCTGCGGCATCCGAGCTGATATACAGCGCCAGCTTTGCCACTTCTTCCGGCCGCCCCAGACGCCCGATCGGCTGTCTCTGATTTAGTTCTTTCCGCATCTTTTCCTTCTCGTGCCGGTGGTATTTTTCAAGGTAAGCCTCGACAAACGGGCTGTCCACGGTTCCCGGCGCAATGCAATTCGCGCGAATTTCGGTCGGATAATCCACAGCCAACTGCCTTGTCATTGCAATCACAGCGCCTTTTGTGGCGCAATACGCGAACCGGCGCTTGACGCCCACGAGCCCCGCGACAGAACCGATGTTTAGCACTGATCCCCGCGCCGCTTTGAGTAGGGGCAGTGCTGCTTTTGTCATTAGGTACGTACCGTCTACGTTTACGCGCATGAGCCGCTGAAAATCCGCTAATTCCGTTTCTTCTACGCTTCCCACCAGCCCGATTCCCGCGCAATTCACCAGAATATCCAGGTGCGTTATTGATCTGAAAAGGTTCGCGACCTGCGGCTCGTCTGTTATGTCGCAAATAAATGCTTGACTATTCGGGATTGATCGCGCGCATTCCTGTGTCCGTTGCTCGTTTACATCGACGATGAGAACTCGCGCGCCCGCCTCCGAAAAGGTCCGCGCCGTCGCCTCTCCAATGCCGCTTGCAGCCCCCGTAATGAGCGCAATCTTGCCATCGAGCCGAAACGCGTCCGCCATAGACCCGATCATAGACCTGCCGTTGCCCTCGAGGTGCTACAACGGTTCTGGTTTTCGCATCCCACTGGCGGACACAATGGGTACTCTCAAACGCGTTGTTTTCACCCTCTTGACCGCTGCTCTCATGGCCGGCTATGCGGCCGCACAAGAATGGACGCTGGTCTGGAGCGACGAATTCAACGGCCCCGCGGGCCCTTTCACTCCTCATAGCGACAACAATCTGTATTGGACGTTCGACACCGGCGCAGGATCGACCTTCGGGACCGGCGAGCAGGAGACCATGATCAGTGACGGGTCGACCAGCTATCTGGATGGCAATGGGAGTCTTGTCATCGAGGCCTACTCCGTTCCGGGGACACCCTCCAGATACTACTCGGGACGCATTAAGACGAAGTTGAACGGCGGTTTCGGCCAGGAGTTTCAGTACGGGCGCATCGAGGCCCGCATCCAGATCCCATACGGCCAAGGCATCTGGCCCGCGTTCTGGATGCAGGGCGATAACGGAATCGGCTGGCCGGGCAACGGCGAGATCGACATCATGGAAAACATCGGCCGGGAACCCAGCACCGTACACGGCACTATTCACGGTATCGGTTATGCGAGCACGGGCCTCGGATTCCCGTACCAGTCGCCCGACGGGACGCCGTTTTCTGCCGATTACCACGTTTACGGCATGGTCTGGTCGCCGTTTCTGATCCAGTATTACGTCGACGATCCAAGCAACGTGTACGCGACGTTCACGCCTTCAGACATTATGAGTCCCGGGCGCAACGGCAGCACTTCAACTACCGGCCAATGGGATTTTTACAACCATAGTTTCTACATCATCTTTGACTTGGCAGTCGGCGGACCAAGTGCATGGGGCGGCGCTCCCGACGACACCACGATTTTTCCGCAATATATGAACATCGACTGGGTCCGCGTGTATCAATGGGCTCCTTGGACAAACCCGACGCGGCTGTGTGCATCGCCTATTTCGAACAGTCAGGTTCACCTCAACTGGTCCAACAACACGGGCGATCCAAGCGTCACTTACAACATCTTTCGGAGCGATACATCCGGCGCAGAGCATTCGCTTGGAAACCTCATCGCGGCCAATGTTAGTGCAAACAGTTTCACCGATGTGCTGCTTACGCCCGGCGCAACTTATTATTACCAGGTAAGTGCGACCGGAGAGGAATCGGAGGAGTTGGGCCTGTCAAACGAAGCGGCGATTACGTTGCCCTTAACGGGAACGAATATCTGTCCCATCGCGATCAGTGCCGGGGGACTCGTCGGATCGGGAAACTTTGTCGCTGACACAGGATATAGCGGAGGCGCAACGAACGCGGTCCCGAATGCTATCGACGTGACCGATATTTCTGACCCGGCGCCACAATCCGTCTATCGCACAGAGCGATGGGGCGCCTTTACTTACACGATTCCTAACCTCACGCCCAGCGCTAGTTACCGGCTGCGGCTGCACTTCATTGAATCGGCTTTCCCCGGCGTCGGGCAGCGCCATTTTAATGTCGCCGTAAACGGCACGCCGATCTTGACGAACTTCGATATCTACTCAACCGCGGGTGCAACCTTCAAGGCCGTTGTTGAGGATTTCATTGTATCCGCGGACGATAGCGGCCAGCTTGCGATCGCGTTCAGTCCCGGCTCGGGCGCGCCGCATACCAACGCCACCCTGCGCGGACTGGAAGTTATCCCGCTGTGCAGCCCGCAGCGAATCCGGCGTGAGACGAGATAAACATCCAAGCCAGTGCGCGATCGATCTTTATGGGTGCGATGTAGTTATGCGCGCCGCCGTACATGCCTTGTAATAACACCCGGGGAGTAACTTCATCGCCAGAAGTAGCGAGTTACACGCTCATTCATCTAGCCAGCATCGCCCGGCTGCTCTCAACTTGAAATGCGCGCAGCGGCAAATACAATGCTTCTTCGCACACAGTCTCCTGCCCTTCCCTACTCAACACAAACCGGAGGAACTCTTCAATCGCAGGGTTGAGCGGCTTACCGGGTGCTTTATTTGTATTGAAGTAAGTCAAGCGGCTCAGCGGATAGCTTGCGAGTGCGACGTTTTCATAAGTCGGCGCATAGTATCGACCGCCATCGGTTGAACTAAGCGGGAGCATCTTCACTCCGGCATCGATATAAGCAATTCCGGAATAGCCGATACCGTACCGATCGTGCGCAACCCGGCCGGCCATGGGAAACACGACCTTATCGAAATTGATATCGTCGCGCCATTCGCCGCGCCGGCCATCTTTGCTCAATACTCGCTGCCTCACAAATTCCTCGAAACCGTTCCAAGGCTTGATTGCGTAGACGTGAACCGGTTTGTCGGCCCAATCGCCCGTCGCACCCAGTTCGCCCCACGTCGTGATCGCCTTACCCGCGCGGTAATGAGTCCGGGAGAAAATGCCATCAAGCTGGTCGAAGCTGATTTTTTCGATCGGGTTGTCTTTATTTACAAAGAATCCAACGGTATCAAGGAATCCATAGAGCCGGTATGAACCGCCGGAAACGGGAACGCTCAACGGATCATAGCCAAATTTAGCTTTGAACCCGGCAATGTCGTCCGGCCGTAACTCGCGAGACACAAACACGAAATCCAGATTTCCTTTGACTAACTCCTGGGCGCCAAGACTTCCGGCGTAAGGCGGCCCGAGGCTGATATGCAGATTCGGATAGTATTTATTGAACCCTGCGATCCACATCCGGGCCAATCGTGGTAGCACGTCGGACGAAGCAGCCTTGAAATTCCCGGAAATTTCGACATCTTTTCGCGGTTCGTATTTCGGCAGCGCCGGATCGAGCCTGGGCTGCAGGATCTCCGGTTCAGGTTCCGGCCGGCCTTTCTGCCTTCCAGCTTCCTCTTGTTCCGGTGTTTGAGGCTTATTGGCCGGCAGTGGCGGCGTGAGCCACTCGACCATGCTGTCACGCTGCTTGTCGCCGTCTCGTCCTTCGAGTGTAGATATCGTGAGTGCCGTAACTGTGCACAAAATTACACTTGCCGGCAGAATCGCTCTGTTCATCCAGACATTGTTATCAAAAATTCTCTTAATGCAGCCTAACGGGTGCTGAAGGACTCGATAGGCACGCTGCCCAGCGCGTCGGCGCTACTCGATTGTCAACAGCAGATCGCGGGCCTCTACGCTGTCCCGAAGATGCACAACGATCTCTTTGACGGTGCCCGCAGTTGGCGCATAGACCGTCGTCTGCATCTTCATCGCTTCCATGACCAGTAACCGGTCGCCCTTGTTCACGTGCTCGCCTACGGTAACGTGCACCATCGTGACTGCACCGGGAATCGGCGCTCCCACTTCTCCGGGCTTGGTGGGATCGGCCTTCCGTCGAGCACTCGCGACCTGGTTAATCGATTTATCTCGGATTTCAACCTCACGCGGTTGGCCGTTGAGTTCGAAGAACACGGTGCGCATGCCGTCGGGCCTTGGTTCGCCGACGGTCAGCAGACGAATGACAAGCGACTTGCCGGGTTCGAGATCGACAGTTACTTCCGTCCGTTCCTCCAGTCCATAGAAAAACTGATATGTGGGCAAAATTTCCAGGTCTCCGTAGCCGGCGCGTGCCTTAGAGAACTTCGAAAATACTTGCGGATACATCAAATAGCTCATCAGGTCCGTGCGAGTTGTGGAGCCGGTCTGTTCAAGCATGGTTTGCGCGGCTTTCTCCAGATCGACACACGGAAGATGCTCCCCAGGCCGGCCGGCCTGCGGCTTTCGCCCACGTAAAATGACCTGTTGCAGCTTAGACGGCCATCCGCCCTCGGGCTGTCCCAGCGCTCCCATAAACATGTCGACGACTGAATTTGGGAGTGTCAGGTGATGATCAGGAGGCAGGTTTTCCAGATCTTTCACGGTAAGTTCGTGACTGACAAGGAACAGCGCCAAATCTCCAACCACTTTGCTCGATGGAGTTACTTTGACGATGTCTCCGAAAGCCATGTTCACGTCCGCGTACATGCGCGCAACTTCGGGCCACCGCGGGCCCAGACCCATCGCCTCGGCTTGCTCTTTAAGGTTTGTGTATTGTCCGCCGGGCATCTCATGGATGTAGACATCCGCCAAACCGGATTTCGGAGCATTATCGAATGCTGTGTAGTAGGTGCGAACCGTCTGCCAATACTCGGAGCATCGATTTAAAGCATCGAAACTTAATCCGGTGTCCCGCTCGGTGTGAGCCAGCGCAGCTACGATCGAATTGAGATTCGGCTGGCTCGTCGTGCCGCTCATGGATGAGATTGCACCGTCGGCGACATGCGCGCCCGCTTCCGCGGCTTTCAGAATGGTTGCAGCATTGATCCCGCTCGTATCATGCGTATGCAGGTGAATCGGCAGATCGATCTCCTCGCGCAACGTTTTGACTAACTTGTATGCGGCATAGGGTTTTAATAAACCGGCCATGTCTTTGATTCCGAGAATATGCGTCCCCATCTGTTGCAATTCCTTTGCGAGGCGCACATAGTAATTCAGCGAATATTTCTCGCGCCGGGGATCGAGAATGTCGCCCGTATAGCAGATCGCCGCTTCGCAGAGACGGCCGGTTTTCAGCGTGGCCTCGACCGCGACCTTCATATTCGGCATCCAGTTCAAGGAATCGAAGATACGGAAGACATCAATACCTTGCAAGGCAGCTTCACTGATGAATTCGCGAACGACATTGTCGGGGTATGCGGTATAACCCACAGCATTCGAGGCTCGCAGCAGCATCTGAAAACAGATGTTTGGGATCTTCTCGCGTAACTTCTCTAAGCGCTTCCAGGGATCTTCCAACAGAAACCGCATGGCGACATCGAATGTCGCGCCGCCCCACATCTCGAGGCTGTAGAGCTGGGGCAATTCCCTAGCGACATAATCCGCGATCCTCAATATGTCATACGACCGTACGCGCGTCGCCATGAGTGATTGATGAGCGTCGCGAAACGTTGTATCCGTCATCAGCAGGCGCGATTGACTCTGCGTCCATTTGGCGAACGCCGCCGGCCCCATCGTGTCCAACAACTGACGGGTGCCAGAGGGTGGATGCTCCAGACGCGAGTGCGGCACCGGCGCATCGCGAACGATTGCCGGACGCGGCCTGTTTGCTACCTCCGGGTTGCCGTTTACGATGACTTCGCCGAGATAGCTCAGTAGCTTTGTCGCCCGATCACGCCGCGGCTGGAATGCGAAGAGCTCCGGTGTCTCATCGATGAACGAAGTGGTCATCCCGCCGGAAACAAACGCGGGATGATTGACTACGTTCTCAAGGAACGGGATATTGGTTTTCACGCCGCGGATGCGGAACTCTCGCAGCGCGCGGTCCATCCGCTGACAAGCTTCCGGGAACTTCGTGCCCCAGGCCGTCACCTTTACGAGCAGCGAATCGTAATACGGCAAAATGACAGCTCCACCGTAGGCGGACGCGCCGTCGAGACGGATCCCAAAACCCGCGGGCGAGCGATAGGTCTGAAGCTTCCCGTAATCCGGCACGAAGTTATTCGCCGGATCTTCCGTAGTTACCCGGCACTGAAGCGCAGCGCCGTGTAAAGGAATGTCGGCCTGCCGCGGCAGTCCGATCTCGCTGCCGTGCAGCGCACATCCCTGTGCAATCAGTATCTGCGTGCGAACAATATCGATGCCCGTCACGACCTCGGTAACCGTATGCTCGACTTGAACGCGCGGGTTTACCTCGATGAAAAACCACTCGTGAGTATCGGCATCGACAAGAAACTCGACCGTACCTGCGTTACCGTAGTTCGCTGCGCGCGCAAGTGCGACAGCCGCGTCCGCCAAATCGCGACGGACGTTTTCGGGAAGCCCGATGGCCGGCGCAATCTCGACCACTTTCTGATGCCTCCGCTGTACAGAGCAGTCGCGTTCGTATAAATGCAAAATGTTGCCGTGAGTGTCGCCGAGAATCTGGACCTCGACGTGTTTTGCGCGCGGAATATAGCGCTCGAGAAACACGGCACTGTTTCCAAATGCGGCGCCGGCTTCCTGGCTCGCTTCGTGCAACTTCGGCTTGAATTCCGCGGCCGAATTCACGACCCGCATGCCGCGTCCACCACCGCCGAAAGCTGCCTTGATAATGAGCGGAAACCCGATCTGGCGCGCGACCTCGTCAATATCGCCGCTATCCGGCTCCACTGGATTTTCTGTTCCGGGCACGACTGAAATGCCGGCCTGCTGGGCAACCTTTCGCGCCGCCGTCTTATCGCCGAGCATCTCCAGAATCTCCGCACTCGGGCCGATGAACGCAATTCCCGCTCGTTCGCAAGCCCGTGGAAGCGCCGGGTTCTCCGATAAGAAACCGTAACCGGGGTGAATAGCATCGACGCCCTTTTCCGAAGCGAGATCGACGATCGAATCGACGTCGAGATACGCTTGAACCGGGCCTTTGCCTTGGCCGATCAAATAAGCTTCATCGGCTTTAAAGCGGTGCAGGCTCAGGCGGTCTTCTTGTGAGTACACAGCCACCGTTCGGAGCCTGAGTTCGTTTGCGGCTCTCAGTATTCTGATGGCAATCTCGCCACGGTTCAACGCAAGAAGTTTGTTCATGTGTACAAACGGGAGGTGCGCTACCATTTTCCCCGGTACGTCTCATGTCTACCGCCCGAAATGTCGAAACCAGTTGCCGCTCAAAGGAAACTCATCTGTTCTTCGCTCGCTGGGCGTTCATCGCGATAGGTGTTTTTTCCTGCGCTGATGCGCTCGCGGCTGCGCGTTGCCGTGTCACAACAACGATAAACCACGACTGGACGTTTCAATACTTTCCCGCGCCTGAACCGTCCCTCTCTCCAGCATCCCCAGGTTACTCAGATGCGACCTGGCCTGCGATCGCGTTACCACATACCTGGAGCACCTACGAGACCACCCACGATCTGCACCCGTTTATCAAGGTTGCGAACGAAGAAGAGGACACGTATTGGTGGTATGGCTGCGGCTGGTACCGAAAACGGATCGGCATCGATGCCCGTTACAAGAACCGGCTGATCTCGCTAGAGTTCGATGGGGTCCAAAAATATTCAAAGGTCTTCGTCAACGGCCGGTTGGCTGGCGAACACAAGGGCGGCTACACGTCTTTCAGCGTGGATATCACGCCGTATGTGAACTTCGGCGGCGAAAACCTGATGGCAGTCCTGGTCTCGAACCGCCGCGATGACCCCAACGCGATTCCTCCGATGACGGCCGGGAACTTCGACGTCTATGGCGGCATTTATCGCGACGTCCGCCTGGTCATCAAAGATCGTCTGCACATCCCGTTTCAAGGCTCGGCCGATCATGAAGGCGGCACGTTCATAACCACGCCGCGGGTCTCCGACACCGATGCCGATGTTCAAGTGCAAACCTGGGTGCGTAATGACTACTCCGTTCAACGCGATTGCATTCTGGTGACTACTATCCGTGATGCGGCCGCGCGCGTCGTCGCCGAAACCCGCGCACAGCAAACTATCCAGCCGTCCGGGGTTCATGAGTTCGCGCAGACAGTGCACGTGTCGCATCCGCACCTGTGGTCTCCCGATCAGCCGTATGTTTACTCCGTTCACAGCGAGGTGCGCGCCGACCAAACGGAAGCCGATGAAATGAACAGTCCGCTCGGATTCCGCTGGTTTTCCTGGAATAAGCCCGAGCACCGCCTGTATCTGAACGGAAGAGTCGTGTTATTGCACGGAACGAACCGGCACCAGGAGTATCCGTGGCTGGGCGATGCGATGCCCAAATGGATGCATAAGAGGGATCTGGAGGACATTCGTGACAACCTCGGCCATAACTTCCAGCGCACCGTCCACTACCCGAACGACCCCTATGTGTACGAGTTGTCCGATCGCCTGGGCATCATCACGATCGAAGAGGTTCCCAATATCAAGGACATCGCGTTCAATCGCGACGTGCAGCACCAGAACGTGATCGAGATGATTCGACGCGACCGCAATCATCCCGGTATTTTTTTCTGGAGCATGGGCAATGAAACCAACCAGCCGGCGGACTCGGCCTGGGGTTGGGCGGAAGATAAGACGCGGATTATCAACTTACGTCGAGGGACCAACGGCGGCGCGTATGTCCAAACCACCGAGGAAGATCTTGCGCTCGAAAGTTTGCTGCGCTGCACCATCCGGGGCTGGCACGACGGCGATCGCGAGTTTCCGGACGGCGGCCATCCGAAAAGCGGGCAGGTAACGGGGACGGAAGAATGGCAGCACGATGTCAACCGCGCGGAGATTATTCGCCGCAAAGCCGATAACATCGTCATCTTTTTATACGCGGATCACGGCGCAGACCGAAAGTATCTGTACGCGCCGTTGCTCTATGTGAACCCGAAGGGCTGGGTGGACGCCTACCGCAATCCTAAGTACATGTACTATCTGTGGGAGGCGAACTTCGGGCACAAACCGGTCCTGTTTATCGAGCAGCATAACTGGCGGCCGAGATATCTGGGCACCAAGAAAGACATCACCGTCGATTCGAACTGCGACTCCGTAACTCTGTCCTTCAACGGCCGGGCCCTTGGAACACTGCAGCCGTCAGCCGAGAACGGGCACAGTGTTACATTTCACAATATTAGTGTGGAGCAGGGGATGCTGTCCGCAGACGGCGCGTGCCCCGGGCAGACCGTGCACGAGGAACTGCCGATGCCCGGCGACCCTGCGGCGATCACGCTTATGGCATCGAGCGATTCGATACCCACGGGGCGCGACGGCATTGCGACGGTGAGCGCGAGGATCGTCGATGCTCACGGCGTCTATGCCATGGGCGCGAATCCGCCTCTTACTTGGAAAGTGAAGGGGCCCGGAAAACTGGTCGGACCTCCGCTGTACCAAACAGATACTTTGAAAAACGGCGCTCGCGAAGGCACGATGTATATCGACACGCCCGTCTCAAACGTGATTCGGTCGCAGGAATCGGCCGGCATCATCGAGCTTTCCGTAGAAGCTCCCGGCATGAAGTCCGGACAGGTAAGCATAAGGGCCGTAGAACCGGGTCGAAACGAAATTGACGGAATCTCCGAGCCCGTGCTCTCCGATGCCGGCCGGATCCCGGTAACTCGTGATCGCGCATTTAAGCCCGCTGTCGTTGCGAGTAAGCCGGCAAAGCTCAAAGAGTTGGGCCAGGATTACACACTCTCGCCGACGCCGGACGGCAGTTATGATACGGCTGTGCGCGATTTCATTCTGCAACGTAACCCAGGCGTAAACACATCGACACCTGAGTTTCGCGCGATGGTCAACCGGCTCGCGAGCGATCTCGCGCGCACGCACGGCCATCTCATCGCGGACGATTATAATTTTCAGGTAAGACAGTTTAATGACAAAAGGACTAGGAGATAATGCCGCGTGCTTGTATGTTGACTTTTTTTTTACTGCTAAGCGCGACTGCTGCACTGTCGCAAAATGCGGCGAGCCTCTACGGCACCATGAAGGACCAACTGGCACTGCCGACGAGCTGCAATTTGCCCTGAAGCTGATTTACTAAGTGGCCTGTGATCAAGTATCTATCTCTTAGTCTTCTTCTCGCAGGTTTGACAAACCCGGACGCCCTCCGGACCAAAATCAAGCAGACTTTCTCCGTTCCGTCACCGTTGCCGGCTCTCGCTGCGCAACAGCACGGAAGTTTTCAGGTCGAGCCTGGAATTATCGCTGATAAGGTAACCTATGCAACCGAGTTCGGAATGCGCGTGCCCGCGATCGTGTACCATCCCAGTGACACCGGCAAGAAGCGGCCTGCCGTCATCATCGTAAATGGGCATGGCGGCGATAAGTATAGCTGGTACTCCATTTACTCCGGCGTACTGTTCGCGCGAGCGGGCGCTGTCGTGCTGACCTACGATCCTATCGGGGAAGGCGAGCGAAATTCGCAGCATAAGTCCGGCACTCGCCAGCACGACCGGTATGTCCCGCCAGATGAGAACGGGCGTCGCTTGGCCGGCCTGATGATGACTGACCTGATGCAGGCTGTAACTTACCTGCGCGAGCGGCCGGATGTCGATTCGACAAGGATTGCCGCCGCTGGTTATTCGATGGGTTCGTTCGTCGTCTCTCTAACTTGTGCCGTAGAAACACGGCTGCACGCCTGTGTTGCGGTGGGAGGCGGCGACTTGGACGGCCCTGGCGGCTACTGGGATACCAATAACAAGAAAATGTGCCAAGCGATCCCGTACCAATCTTTATCGTTTCTAGGTGACAGGCCGGCGGTGATCTTTGCCCTGAACGCGCTCCGAGGTCCCATGCTGATTTATAACGGCAGCGCCGATGAAGCGGTCGAGATTCCCACGCACGGTGAAGACTTCTTTCGCGACCTGCACGCCCGCACAATCAAACTTCTCGGTACAGATAAGAACGTCTTCGATTACGGGTTTACCGCCGGTGCGGGACATCGGCCCTATTTCATTACACGACCCGCGGCCGAATGGCTCAACAGGCAGTTACATTTTCCAAACTGGGATGCCATTTCGCACCACGAAACAAAAATCGCCGATTGGGCGGCGACGAACCATGTTCCTATGGACAAGATGTACGCGACCGAGCACCGCGAGTCCGGTACGATAGCTCTCGGCAAGAATATCCCTTATATCGACCGCGATAAGCTCAATGTTCTGCCGCAACCCGTCTGGGAAACGAAGAAGCAAGATTTCGACCTCGAGGGCTGGTACGAACACGTTCGCAGTGCGGAGTCGCGCGGCCGGTAGTCTCGAACCGTTCGCGATGCTACGCCTCACTCAGTAACGGCTCTTCTTCCTCTACGTCTTCTAGACCATTCAGCACACGCGCCGCTTGCGCCTCGTCCAATTCCTTTTCCCATTTCGCAACCACAATAGTGGCCACGCCGTTTCCGATCAAATTCGTGAGTGAGCGCATCTGTGACATGAACCTGTCCACCCCTAGTAACAGACCGATGGCACCGACTGGCACGGTCTTGATGCTTGCGAGCGTCGCCGCAAGCGTGATGAACCCGCCGCCGGTCACAGCGGCGGCCCCCTTCGATGTCAACATCAATACAAGCAGCAGTATGAATTCCTGTTTACCGCTCAGCTGGGTATTCGTAGCTTGCGCCAGAAACAGGGCTGCAATTGTAAGATAAATTGCAGTACCGTCTAGGTTAAAAGAATATCCCGATGGCACGACTAAGCCGACGACAGGTTTCGAGCAACCTAACTTCTCGAGCTTAATAATCATCCGCGGCAAAACGGTTTCCGATGACGAAGTGCCAAGCACAATTAGAAGCTCCTCTTTGAGGTACTTGATTAGCTTCCACAAGCTGAAACCGTGAACCCAGGCAATTAAGCCCAGCACAATAAAAATGAAGAGCGCGCTGGTTATATACACACAGAGAAGAAGCTTGAGAAGCGGAAGTAGAGTTTTCAAACCATACTTCCCGAGCGTAAATGCCATCGCGCCAAATGCCCCGATAGGCGCAAGCTTCATAATTAGCGCAACAACTCCAAACAGCAGGTGAGAAAACGATTCGAATCCGGCGATTATCGGCTTGCCTTTTTCAAAGGCAGAGAGAGCGAGGCCGAAGAGTATCGAGACGAATAGTACCTGCAAAATCTCGCCCTTTGCGAACGCGCCCATGACTGTGTCAGGAATAATGTTCAAGAGAAAATCGACCGTGTGCAGTTCGGCGCCGGAGGAAGTGTATTGCTGAACTGCTTTATCGTCAAGCGTCGCGGGGTTCACGTTCATTCCACTTCCCGGCTGCACGATCTTCACAACGACCAGCCCGATGAGGAGTGCCAGTGTTGTAACCACTTCGAAATACAGCAGCGCTTTTATCCCAACGCGGCTTAGCTTGCGCATGTCCCCGGCGTTTGCGATACCGATCACTACGGTGACAAAGATGATCGGCGCAATCAGCATCCGGATCAGCTTGATAAATCCGTCCCCAAGCGGCTTCATACTCTCGCCCGCAGACGGATAGAACACGCCAAGCGCAATGCCGAGGGCCACGCCTACAATCACGCGGAAATAGAGTGTTTGATAAAACTTATGGGGCGTTGACTCGTGTATGGGTTTCACCGGGCTAACGGCTATCTTATGACTTGGCTACCATCACACATATGAACACACAATAAACCGCCCACTCTTGTCACCATGTGTTGTGAATCCGCCATTCATTATGCGTTAATGCTCGGCGAGGTATACACCTCCTACGGCGCTCTAGCACCAGCAGCGTTTGGCTCCTCCGGCGCGGAAAGGAGAGCACCGAATGCGTTTCCACCACATTCGTCCGTTGCGCCACGCGGCCTTACTAATTGCGTGCACTCTCCTGGCGTTCGGGAGCGCCTTTGCGCAGGTCGCCGGAGGAACCATCAACGGCACGGTCACAGATCCTTCCCACGCCGCGATCGCAACCGCGGAGGTGACAATTACGAATTCAGCCACACAGGTGACCAGAAAAATCCCTGTAAACGGCGACGGCTTCTATTCCGTTCCAAATTTAGTGCCCGGCGATTATGAAGTCGTTGTCGCCGCGACCGGATTTGAAACACAGATTACAAAGCTCAGTCTGACCGTCGGCGCCGTCGAAGAGCTTACGCATGCTATGACCGTTGCGAATTCGAAACAGCAGATACAGGTGTTAGCCTCACCACCGGCGGTTGAGCTCGCAACTTCCTCGATAGGCGATGTTGTCAATGAAAAGACTGTTCGCGAGTTGCCGTTAAACGGTCGTAGCTGGACAGATCTGGCGAACCTCGAGCCCGGCGTTTCAAGCGTTACGCAGCCATCCTTCACAACGGGTCCCGCCCGAGGAAACCGTGGGTTTGGCGCACAACTCACCATCTCCGGCGCGCGCCCCCAGCAGAACAACTATCGGCTCGACGGGATTAGCATCAACGATTACTCGAATGGCGGCCCCGGCAGCGTTCTGGGAGGGAATCTTGGCGTGGATGCTATTCAGGAATTCTCAGTCCTGACGAGTAACTACTCTACCGAATACGGCAGGACCTCCGGAGGAGTCGTAAATGCCATTACTCGCTCCGGTACGAACCAGTTACACGGCAGCTTCTACGAGTTCTTACGGAACAGCGCTCTCGATGCGAGAAATTTCTTCGATACCGGTTCTCCGCCACCTTTCAAGCGTAACCAGTTCGGAGCGTCTGCGGGCGGTCCCATCTTCAAGGACCGTACCTTTATTTTCGGAGACTACGAAGGAATTCGGCAGTCGCTTGGTATTACAAACCAAGTGACCGTGCCGTCACCCGCAGCCCGTATGGGCCAGCTTTCAACCGGCGGTGTAACTGTCGACCCCGCCGCACAAAAATACCTCGGCCTATTTCCTTTGCCGAATGGGCCTCTGCTTGGGAGAGGCGATACGGGAATTGCCAGCTTCGCCACCCAGCAAGTCACAAACGAAGACTTCTTCACTCTCCGCGGCGACCATAAATTCTCCGAAAAAGACAGTATCTTCGGGACCTACATGTATGACAACGCCAACTTCACCACGCCGGACAATCTCAACACCGTGCTCATCGGCGATATTACAGGGCGGCAAGCCGCTGTCGTGGAAGAAACCCACATTTTCACACCTTCTGTGGTGAATTCGATGCGCTTCGGCGTGAACCGGTCCGTTGCCGATAACAATGAGGACGTAAGTGCCATCAACCCCGTTGCTGCCGACTCCAGCCTCGGCGCTCTGCCGGGCCGCACAGCGGCGCAACTCAACATTCCAGGGCTTGCGATGTTTGCGGGCGGCCTGGGTGGAACGGCATCTTATTACTTCCACTTCACTTCCTTCCAGTTTTATGACGACGCGTTTGTTACCCGCGGATTGCACTCGCTCAAGTTCGGCCTCGCCGTAGAGCGCATGCGCAGCAATATTTTAGCCGTCACCCAGCCGAATGGCGTGTTCAACTTTGGCTCGTTGTCGGATTTCCTGACCAACCGTCCGCAGCAGATGCAAATCGGGTTCGCGAATTCCCTCACTCCAAGAGGACTGCGGGCGACACTCCTGGGCGCGTACATTCAGGATGACTGGCATGCCCGCCCCAACCTGACGCTGAACCTCGGCCTTCGATATGAAATCGTAACCGTTCCCACCGAAGTAGAAGGTAAGTTATCGGCGCTGCGAAATATTACGGATGCGCAACCACATTTGGGCGACTCGTATTTTATAAACCCCACGTTGCGTAACTTTGAACCTCGCGTAGGATTCTCGTGGGATCCATTCAAGGACGGAAAAACTGCCGTGCGCTCCGGCTTCGGCGTCTTCGATGTGTTGCCTCTGCCCTATGAATTCGAAATTCTTTCGAGCTTAACTGCGCCGTTCTTTTTGAATGGCAGCACTAAGGGAGCGTTGCCCCAGGGTTCGTTCCCCAGCGGCGCGGTTTCGCTCCTCACGCCCGCATCATTCACTCAGGCCTATTTCGACCCAGCGCCCCGGCGGAACTACGTTCTGCAATGGAACGCTAACATTCAACGCAGGCTGGCGAATAACGTAACCGCCATGGTCGGCTATGTCGGTTCGCGAGGTGTTCATCAACCGTTCCGCAGCGACGATATCAATATGGTGCTGCCGACCCGGACTCCACAAGGCTACATTTGGCCCTCGCCCGCCGGCAGCGGAACCGTCGTGAATCCAAACGCCGGGCCCATTCGCGGTCTATTTTGGGAAGGTAACTCTTTCTATGACGCACTCGAAGTGCAGCTTACAAAGAGGATGAGTTATGGTTTTCAAGTTCAGGCATCTTATACCTGGGGTAAAAGCATCGACACCGGCTCATCGACGGTCGCGGGCAACGCCTTCGCTAACTCGTTCAACAGCCCTCATTGGTACGATCTGAAACTGAACCGCGGCCTCTCGGATTTCGACATTGGCAGGACTCTGGTCCTCGACGGAGTCTGGAACATCCCCGGTCGCAGATCCGGCCCCGCATGGACGTCGCTCATATGGACGTCGCTCATAGCGAACGGCTGGGAATTAGGCGGCATCTTCAGAGCAAGCGACGGCATCCCGTTTACACCGCTGTTGGGCGGCGATCCGCTCGGTCAGAACAGCAGCGCGCCCTTCGACTTTCCCAACCGGCTTATTGGCCCGGCCTGCGACTCGCTCGTGAATCCTGGTAATCGTGTCGGCTATATCAAAACACAATGTTTCGCTTTCCCGGTTCCCGCTACTCTTCGCGGAAATGCGGGACGGAACATCATGAGCGGTCCGGGATTGAGCGACTTCGATGTTTCGTTGTACAAGAACACGCCGATTCGCCGGATATCGGAAGGTTTCACGACACAGTTCCGCGTTGAATTATTCAACGTACTGAACCGCGCGAATTTCGCGCCGCCCCTAAACAATGTCAAGTTATTCGACGCAAGAGGGAACCCCATCGGAGGAGCGGGTTTGATCGATTCCACTGTAACCTCGTCCCGGCAAATCCAATTCGCACTCAAACTTATATGGTGATGAGCGAGACCATGAATTCGCTCCATCTTTCAATGAAAATCTTTGTGCTCGCTGTGTCAGTTGGATGGCGACAAGCTGCGTCGCCAAGTCTTGGACGAAGGACGGCTCTGGGTGTTGGCACTGATGCGCCATAGCCTGCAGGTGCTTGTTTTCGCAATTACAACGCTGGCAGCCGCACAGTCCGAAAGAACCCTTCCGGCATATCAGCCTCATGCCGTCGGAATTCCAAGACACCTGCCTTACGTTTTGCCCGACGGCTCGATTCGCATTGTAGGCACGGACGGGATGAAGAACATTCTGGCCGGATTCAACGCGCTCTTTATCCAATCGCATCCCGGTTTCAAATTCGTTATGCAACTCAAGCCCGGCTATGTCGCGCTGCCTGAGCTTACATACGGCATCTCCGCATTCGGACCCATGGCTCGCGAATCCACCGACATCGAGCTCGTGCAATACAGAAGCGTTGTGGGCCAGGATCCGCTACTTATCCGCATCGCCCACGGCACCATAATTTCGCAAACCAGGACTGCTCCACTGGCCATTTACGTCAACAAACACAACCCGCTCGACAGACTCACCACCGGCGAAGCAGCGCGTATTTTCACAACCGGTGCACACGGCGGCGATATCACATCATGGTCACAGTTGGATCTCGAGGGCGAATGGGCAAATCGTCCCATCCACCCGATCGGAACCCCCGAGGACAGTGGATTTGGCTCATTTATGCTAAGACATAAAATGTCCGGCCGGCCATTTACTCCCGCATATGAAACTCTTCTTTCGTCCGTCGAAATTGTCAGGCGCGTAGGAGAGGATCCGGCAGCCATCGGCTTCTGCGCGCTTGGGTTTCTGACGCCCGAAACTAAGCTCGTCGCGATCGCCGAAAAGAAAAATGGTTATTATTCCCGCGCCAGTGCCGAAGACGTTATTAGTGGCACATACCCTTACGACCGGTATGTCTTCTTCTTTGTCAGGCAAGGGCCGGGTCAGGGTGTCGACCCATTCGTTAAGGAATATCTCCGCCTCGTGCTATCCAAAGAAGGCCAGCAGACCATCGCAGCGGAGCCTGACGGTTATCTGCCACTGAATGCGCGTGAAGTCGCCGAAGA
>JAFAQG010000249.1 GCA_019246575.1 Acidobacteriaceae bacterium | reverse complement strand
CGGATCTCAGATAATATAGCCGCAATGTAATCGCAGTGCTCGAATGCGGACGCGAACCGATTACGTTCTTTCGGACTGTGCCGAAGCCAGTGAAGCAGCTTGGAAAAGCCCCATTCGGACGAATAAACATCGCCGCACCACTTAATTGCTTCCAAGCCGTATTCGTGAGCCTTTTCAGTAATCTCGGCGGCCTCGCGCCAGGCTCTGTGATCGCACCAGAGATAGTACTCGCTGAGCGGCTCCATGTTTGCGTCAACAGGAAGCACGCTCGAACCCGTCGTATCGATCGCCAGAGCTTTAACGGCTCGTCCATCAACGCCCGCTTCCGCTACGGCCTTACGCATAGCCGATACAAGCGCATTCACATGATCGTCATGGCTCTGAGTTGCGTAATCCGGATCGTTCTTTTTCCGATGAAGCGGGTATTCGGCGATTGCAGATCCGAGCCGTCCCTTGTCGCTATCGAAAATTGACACTCGAACACTTAGCGTTCCGAAATCGATGCCTGCGGCAAGTACGCCCATACGTGGGGAAATTTTTGAAGCCGAGTGTCAGCTCCCGGATTCTTACATATCAGATCATAGGAGGGTCAAAATCCAATGATCGACTTAAAGAGCTTCGATGTTTGGTTCGTCACAGGGAGTCAGCATCTGTACGGACAGGAAACACTGACCAAAGTGGCGGAACACTCGCGCGAGATGGTGAAGGGCTTATCGCGGTCATCAAGGATGCCGGTCAATATCGAGTCGAAACCCGTGATGACTGGTTCAGATTCCATACGCGATTTATGCCTTGAAGCGAATGCCGCGAAGAACTGTATCGGCCTGATCGCCTGGATGCACACATTCTCGCCCGCCAAGATGTGGATCGCCGGCCTCCGTGCACTGAACAAGCCGTTCGTACATCTGCATACGCAATTCAACCGCGACCTTCCGTGGTCGACGATCGACATGGATTTTATGAACCTGAACCAGTCGGCTCACGGAGACCGCGAATTCGGATTTTTAAGCAGCAGGATGCGTCTGAACCGAAAGGTAATTGTGGGTTACTGGCAGGATGAGGACGTCGAGGATGAGCTTGGTGTGTGGATGCGCGCTGCCGCCGCCTGGCATGACGCGCAAACGTTAAAGGTGGCGCGCTTCGGTGACAATATGCGCCAGGTTGCCGTTACCGAGGGCGATAAAGTCGAGGCCGAAATGCGTCTCGGGTACTCGGTTAACGGCTATGGAGTGGGGGATCTCGCCGTGCGCGTGAATCAGGCGAGCGATGCGGAAATCGATAGGCTCGTCGGTGAATACGACGAGGCGTACGAGGTCGCGAAACCGCTCCGCAAAGGAGGCGAGCAACGCAGCGCGTTACGCGAAGCTGCCCGTATCGAGTTGGGATTGCGCCATTTTCTAAAAAATGGCGGGTTCAACGCGTTTACGGATACGTTTGAAGATCTTCACGGGCTGGCACAACTGCCCGGGATTGCTGTGCAGCGGCTTATGGCAGAAGGTTACGGCTTCGGTCCGGAGGGAGATTGGAAGACGGCCGCGCTGGTTCGAAGCATGAAGGTAATGAGTGCCGGTCTCCAGGGGGGAACGTCGCTCATGGAGGACTATACATACCATCTGAGAGATGGCGGGCAAGTGCTTGGTGCGCACATGCTTGAAATCTGCCCGTCCATTGCCGACGGGCGTCCCTCGCTCGAGATCCATCCTTTATCGATCGGCGGAAAGGCAGATCCTGTGCGGCTGGTCTTCAACTCGCGCGCCGGCAAGGCAGTGAACGCATCCATTATCGATATGGGCAACCGTTTCCGTATGCTGGTGAATCCGGTGAACGTCGTCGCGCCCAAGGAACCTTTGCCTCGCTTGCCTGTAGGACGTGCAATTTGGGTGCCCGAGCCCAATCTGAAGATTGCCGCAACGGCTTGGATCCTGGCGGGCGGTGCGCACCATACCGGCTTCAGCCAGGGATTAACGGTCGAGCATTTGGAGGACTTCGCCGACATGTGCGGGATCGAATGTCTGGTGATCGACAAGGATACGACCCTTCGTGAGTTTAAGAAAGAACTGAAGTGGAGCGAGGCCACTTATCGCTGTTAGGCCTTCCGCAACGGGACATCAATTACCGCTTCGGCGATCTGGCCGAGATACTTTCCATCGACTACCGTGTCGAGCGCAACGGCAACCCTGGACAGCGCATTTGACCAGTTCGCCGGGACTGAAATCGTGGCGTCCGTCTTCGATGCAGAACGGGCGTCCACAGACAACGCGATTCGCGGCGGCTTGACCCGCCAGCCCGCTGGCAGCACCAGTGCGGCCTCGATGCGAATAGGTCGCGGCGCGTGATTGCGAACCCGAACTTCGATGCGGGTCGCTTTTCCAGGAATTGCAAGCATCTGGTACGGGACAATGCTGATCCAGGACGGATCGATGCCGAAGTCGGGGTCGCCGGCGATAAGATCGCCAAAGAACGCGTCCTGCTTTCTCGCACGTTCGTCGAAGCGCAGTGCGGTCTCCCGCGTGATTGCAAACGGCTTGCCGTGCCCCGGAGCGATGATTTGCGGCTCGAAATCGAGAACGTTGCGAATCGATTGCGCGTGATCGCCGCTCTTAACCTCATTGCGATAAATGAGATTGTGGCGCAGCGAGGCTGGATGCTGTGGATCATCGAAGAATGCGTCTCCTGTAAACGCGATGCGCGCGCCGTCTATCGTTGC
>JAFAQG010000248.1 GCA_019246575.1 Acidobacteriaceae bacterium | reverse complement strand
TCTGGCGCGAGTCGATTTTCCGGGCTGTCAAAAGCCGCAAGCACAGCCTCCGCCCCGGCACCGGTAGGCGAGCGTCCGCGCCCGCAGTTCTCTCACGAATCCCTCGGCACCCAGGTGATCGAAGGCCTGACGGTTGAGGGAACGCGCACGACGGTAACTTATCCGGAAGGCTTCTTTGGCAATGATCGCCCGATCACGAGCACGAGTGATACCTGGTATTCTCGTGACCTCAATTTAACTGTGCTGTCCGAAACCGATGATCCACGCCAAGGTAAAAGCGTCACCAAGCTGACCAACATCTCGCGTGACGAGCCCGACCCGGCGCTCTTTCAAATACCGTCGGATTACACAGTCGAGGACCAGCCCGAGCCGAACCTCGTAACTGCACCGGCAAATCGTTAGGTTCCGAATTTCGAATCTGGCGGAGAGGCAGGGATTCGAACCCTGGGTAGAGCTTTAAGGCCCTACGACGGTTTAGCAAACCGCTGCTTTCGACCACTCAGCCACCTCTCCGCGGGTGTGGTGGGTTCTTTGAAATCGTAGCATGAAACAGCGGTTTTTCTCTCCCGGAATGCGCTTAGCGTGGATATCGAAAGCGCTCAGAAACCGCGCTCCATGGGCATGGCGAAGGGTGGTTCGATCAGGAAATCCGCCCCGCGGATTTCTATAATCCCATCCCGTATCGATTGCTCGGACGCCGGCTCCGTCGTCACCACAAACGGCAGATCCCGCCAGTTTTCTTCCGGAAGCTGCAGAACAGCATCGATACCGATGTGGTGTTTCGCCAGTATCGTCGCAAGCGTCGCAATGATGCCCGCTTTATCTTCCACTCGGAACCTCAGATAGTACCGGGATTTCTGAGTAATGATCGGTATTGGTTTGTACTCGCCAAGACGCTCGTGCGCAAACGGACTTACTCGCTCCGGACTGCCGAAGCGGATCTCCCGCGCCACACGCATGATGTCGCTGACCACCGCAACACCGGTTGGCATCGAGCCCGCGCCACGGCCATAGTAGAACGTGTCCTCGCCATACGAGCCGCGAATCCAGATTGCGTTGTACGCTCCTTGTACCTGGGCGAGGATGGCCGATTGCGGAATGAGGCTGGGCCGCACGGAAAGCAGTAAACCGTCCTCAGTCTTACGCGCCACACACAAGAGGCGGATGGTGTGCTTGAGCTGATGCGCATACGCGAAATCAACCGGCATGATGCGCCGGATGCCCTCGCAGAAAATGTCTTCCGGAGTCAGCTTCTCGCCGAAGGCCAGTGCCGCCAATATCGCGAGCTTCGATCGCGCATCGAGCCCATCCACATCCGCCGACGGATCGGCTTCGGCATACCCGAGCCGCTGGGCCTCTGAAAGCACAGCTTGAAATGCCGCGTTGCTCTTCTCGATTTCGGTCAGGATGAAATTACTCGTGCCGTTCAGGATTCCGTAGAGCTCCACCACCCGGTCGCCCGAGATCCCTTCGCGCAGAACCGTATGGATGGGAATCCCACCCGCGACGCTGGCCTCCATCGCGAGATTCACGCCCTTCTGGTTAGCTGCGCTCCATAACTCGGCGCCGCGCAAGGCCATCAGCTCCTTATTCGCCGTAACCACCGACTTGCGCTCGCGCACGGCCTCTTCAATGATGTGGCTCGCCGTCGCGGTTCCGCCAATCAGCTCGGCAACGACATCCACTTCCGGGTGGCACACCACTTCGCGCCAGTTTGCCGTTCGCACAACCTTGCCGTCGAGAGCCGGAAGCGTTTTCTCGTGTACCGAGCGGCTACAAACCGCCTTAACGGTCAGAGAAAAACCGAGCTTGCCACGTATGTGTTCTGCATTCTCGAGCAAGATTTGCAGCGCACCCAGGCCAACATTTCCAAGGCCGACGATACCGACGCCTACCTCCACTCCGCGTCGCTCCCTGAACCTCTTCGGCACCTCATAAGTGGCTTATCATAGCAACCGTATGGGCCACTCCCGCCGTATCGCGATACTGTCCGTCATCGGCTCTGTATCCGTTGCCGCTGCCGCGCAGGATCCGCAGGAGGACCAGAACCACCGCCTCCCTATCCCGGAGATTGAACGCGATGACAAGCTACCCAATGGGAAATCCCGGAAGGACGCCATTGCGCAGCAAGAGCATCAGCAATCGCTGAAGGACGCAGAGCAACTGGTCACGCTTTCTCAGCAGCTCAAGGACGAGCTCCAAAAGGCGGGCAATTACGTCGTACCCTTGGCGACGGTAAAGAAAACCGAAGAAATCGAGAAATTAGCGCGCCGTATCCGCGGACGCTTAAAGAGCTAACCCGGAATCGCCGTCATCCGGCGTGTTAACCTGACGTGGCAGCGGACACCGCCTTCCTGAAACCGTAATGCTCACCGTGCGCGAGAAAAAACAACTCATGAGCGCATCCGAGATCGACCGCACGCTGGTCCGTCTGGCTCATGAAATTCTGGAGAAGACATCGGATCTCGACCGGCTCGCATTCGTGGGTATTAAGCGCCGCGGAGTGCCGCTCGCCGAGCGCCTCGCAGCCAAGATCCAGAGCCTCGAAGGTCTCAAGATTCCGGTCGGCATTCTCGACATCAATCTCTACCGCGACGATCTCTCGACCGTATCCGAACGGCCCGTTGTCCATGCCAGGCAGATCGGTTTTTCCGTCGTCGGCAAAGATATCGTCCTCATGGACGACGTCTTATACACAGGACGCACCATTCGTTCGGCGCTCGATGCACTCTTTGATCATGGCCGCCCCGCCCGCGTACAACTGCTCGTCCTCATTGATCGCGGACATCGCGAATTGCCCATCGAGGCACGGTATATCGGCCGCATGGTGCAAACCAGCCAGAATGAAATCATCGAAGTGAAGTTTCAAGAAGTAGACGGAGCGGAGAAGGTGCTGTTAATAGAACGGGTTGATGAGCCTGCAACAGAGTCACAAGTCGTAAGTCTCTGAAAGCACACCATTTAACCCCAAATCGCTTGACATAGGGGTGTGCTATAGTCACGTTTTCAAGCGCAAAAGGGGCGCGGCCAACCCGCGCCCCTTTTGCGCAGTTCCCAGAATCAAGCCGGCACCCCATCGTGGTCGTCGGCTTTTTGCTTTTTCAGGAGGCTCGTCACATGGCCACCCAGGCCCAAATCACCGCGAACAAGATCAACGCTCGCTTCTCTACCGGCCCCAACACCGAAGAAGGCAAAGCCATCTCTTCCCGCAACCATCTCAAATTCGGCTTCACAGGAAAATTCTTTGTCGCCGAAGGCGAAGATCAGGACCAATTCGACCAGCTCGTAGGCGATCTCGAAGAAGAGCACCAGCCCTGCACCGCGACAGAAAAACTTCTCGTCCGCAACATGGCTCAACACCATTGGCTCATGCAGCGCGCCATCCTGATGCAGGACATCTGCTTCAGCAGCCAAACCGGACTGTGTCATGACGAAAAGCAACTCGCGCTCATGATCCGCTACCAGACCACGCACCAGCGCGCCTTCCACAAGTGCCTGAAGGAGCTGCTAACCCAAAGAGCGCAAAGGCGGAAAGAAGAAATTGGCTTCGAATCGCAAGAGCAAAAACAGCGCGACAAAGACGTTGCCGATTACCGCAAAGCCAAATCCGAAGCCCGCAAGGACGAGCTTCACCAGGCCCGCATGGCGCTCCTGATCTCGAAAAACACCCACCAGGAACTCAAAAACGAGCAACTCCGCGCTAATACAACAATGTTCCAGGGTCCGGAATCTCGACTCGGAGCCGCGAACGAAGTGAGCGGGTGATTTATGTGAGCCGCGCGCGCCAGCAAGCGGCTTCCGCTTCCCGCTTCTTGCTTCGTGCTTCTTGCTTCCGGCTTCTGGCTTCCGGCTTCCGGCTTCCGGCTTCCGGCTTCCGGCTTCTTGCATAGCGAATCTTTGTTATTCTCGTAAATTAAGCAGATTAGAGGTTTCCCATGTCTGGACACAGCAAATGGGCC
>JAFAQG010000117.1 GCA_019246575.1 Acidobacteriaceae bacterium | reverse complement strand
AATGCTCGACCAGTCCAGTTCGTCCTGCCCATTCGCCATGCCAGAGATCAGGTGATCGCGGAGCACACTCGCAAACGGCATAGGGACGCTGAACTCCTCCGCCATTTGCAGGACCAGTCGCACATCTTTGAGTCCGAGCCGCAGAGCGAATCCAGCGGGATCGAAGTTTTCGTTCGCAATAGTAGTTCCGTAGTTCCTGTATACGGGCGAGCCAAACAATTCGTTCATCACCTCTAGGAAGAGATGATGGGAAATGTCGGCCTTGCGCATGGCTGCGAATGCCTCGCCAAAGGTTTCAAGCATACTCCCAATCATGAAATTGCCGCAGAGCTTCACAGCGTTGGCTTGCCATGGCTCCGAACCTGCGATGAACGTCTGGCGACCTATGGCATCGAATAAGGGCCGGAAGCGTTCCACGATTTCCGTGGCTCCCGCCGCGAGCACGATGAGCTTCTTATTTTCCGCGGCTTCCGGACGCCCGAACACCGGAGCGCTGACGAAAGCTTGTCTTCTCTCGGCGTGAGCTGCATTCAGATGTCTCGCAAAGGCGACACTGATTGTGCTGCTCGAGACATGCGCGGCATCGTTCTTCAGGCCCGATGCGATGCCACGATCCCCGAACACTATTTCATCGACGGCATGGTCGTCAGAGAGCATTGTGAATACGGCTTCAGAGTCCTGGGCGGCTTCGGCAGGTGAATTTGCCACACGCGCGCCTTCCGATGAGAGAGCTTCGGCTTTATCGCGCGTTCGATTGTATAGGGTGACCCGGTGGCCGGCGCGCAGCAGATTCCGCGCGATCGCCGCACCCATCTTCCCGAGACCGACGAAACCAATCTGCATGTATAGACGCTAAACCTGGAACGAGGGCAGAAGAGGCATGGATCGGATCCGCTTGCCGGTAGCATTGCAAATCGCGTTGGCGATTGCGGGCGCTATGCCGACAATGGGTGTTTCGCCCGCGCCTGCCGAGGGCAGATCCTTGCGATCGAGCAGGACCACCTCGATTTTCGGGACGTCGCTGAAACGAGGGACACGGTATTTCGAGAGCCGCGCATTCAAGATTCGTCCGCCGGAGAAGTCGATTGCTTCAAACAGTGCTCCTCCGAGTCCCATGACGACGGCTCCTTCAACCTGATTTTTGAGATGCTCGGGATTCACGATCGCGCCGCACTCAAAAGCTTCGACCACGCGTTCAACGCGAACCTGGCGGTTCCCGTCGAGCGAAATTTCTGCGCAGCAAGCAATATAGCCGCCTTTTTCCATTCCGCAAGCCAATCCAAAGCCATGGTTTGGAAGCGGCTTCATCTTCGACCATCCGAACCGATCAGCAGCCGCTTCAAGCACGGCGCGAACGCGAGAGTTAGTCAAATTCTTCAGGCGCAAGGCAAGCGGGTCCATGCCGATGGCCGCAGCAAGCTCGTCCATGTGGGATTCGCGAGCGAAGTGATTCGCAGTTGCAGCCAATCCGCGATACGAACCCTCGCGAAGAGGGGATTGCGCCGGGTGAAAGTGGATGCTTTGATTCGGAATGTCGTATGGTGTTTCCAAGCCTGAGGGACCCGAGAGATAGTTGTGGAACTCCCAGGCGGTGAGTATTCCGTCGCGCGTAATGCCACTCGTGACATCAATCACGCCGGCAGGACGGAAATAGGCCCAAGTGAACTCTTCCTCGCGTGTCCAGATGAGCTTGACCGGCTTCCCAGCGCGCTTGGCTAAGCGGGCGGCTTCAATCGCGCACTCCCCGGTGTGCTTGCCGCCGTATGCGGAGCCTGTGTCGGGCATTATGACCCGGGTATCGCTTTCAGAGATTCCGAATGCGTTTGCGAGCTCGGTTCGAACGCCAAAGGGACGTTGCGTACCCGTCCAGACCGTGAGGCTTCCGTTTTTCCAATCAGCCAGAGCGGCACGTGGCTCAAGCGGCGTGTGAGCAATATAAGCCACCGTATAACTACTTTTCAAACTCTTGGAGGCGGTTTGAAGACCTGTTTCGATCGATCCCTGTATGTTTGATCCTCGG
>JAFAQG010000064.1 GCA_019246575.1 Acidobacteriaceae bacterium | reverse complement strand
ACCGACTGGACGGCGACGAGTTCGTAGTTCAGGCGGCCGGAAGCGGTCCATATAAATAGGTTGGTAGTGGCTTCCGGTTCGAGCGGCTGGACGAAGACTTTATTGCCGCGCCATTCGATCTTGTAGGCGGGGCTACCCGCGGCGACCTCGGTTACGGGTTCGGCGAGTTCGATCACGCTCAGGTGATTGAGCGCGGTTTGCAGCCGAATTACCTTGGTTCTGTTGGACTTTTCTGTCTCGATTGTCTGGCTGCCGGCTACCGCTGCAAGAGCGAGGGTCAGGAGGAGTCTTTTCCGCATAGGAAGAGTCTGCCTGCCTTCGGAGATCGCTCCAAAAATGCCCGGCAGACGCGGACTGTCAATTTTCTCGTTGACCGCCGTGGAAAAACCGCTTACATCACCGCTGTGGCGGCACAATCGCCACAGTTTTCCCAAACTGGTCTGTCATCTCCAATTTCGGGTGTTGACCCCTGGCAGGAATCAGCAGAGAAGCCGTTTCCTTGCTGTTTTCTCACTGAAGATAAACGCCGGAGCCACGTGTTGGAATGTAGTAAAGATGTGCTCTCTCGCGGCCACTCTCGTCGTCGATTCCGAACATAAAGGATCCATCGTCCGAGAGGGCAATACCCCCCTGCTCGGTTCCGTCCGGCGCCTTGAATTGAACCGCGGCTGACACAACTCTGATGCGATGCCCTACTTTGCCGTTGACTATGGGATCCGGAAGAGGAGATGCGATCACAATGCGCTCCCTTCCCTTCTGGTCAACTATGTCAAGTTCACGAACGCGAAGCTTTTGGGACTGCGCTTGTACAACACTGAAGCTCGTCGTACAAAGAAACACCACGCCGACAACGGCTACGGCAATCCAGGCAAGCGTGCTGATCAGAAGCGCACGCTCAGCGCGGCGCATGCGGTGTTGAAGCAATACGACGTGAGACCGGCCGTTCCGAGTTTCGATGAAATCCATTCGCACAGTCTATATCTACGACGCTGTCAGACCGCGCACTTAGCTCGCGGCGTCTCGTTTTTCAAACGACATGCGCACTAATTACGCAAGACTAAAACCCTGCGGCGCGACGTCCGTCAAAGGAACTTCAGCTGCGGAGGTGACCGAAAAGGCGCAGGGTGGCCGTTTTTCATTCCACCCTGCGATTCTTCACTCGTTTGTGTTGGGTTTCGGAACACCGGGCCGCTGTTGCGTGTTCGGAAACGTAAGTTTTCCGCCACGAATCTGCGCAGCCCCCGCACAAACAGCGAATGAGGGGATCTGATGAGATCGTCCATTATCGCTGAGTACGCGGCCGTCTCCCGGAACCTGCAGAACAAGGGTCTCGCGGAGCATCGTAAAGCCCGCTCCGTCCGGAACCTCCTCGAGCAGATACACGTTGCCCGCCTCGTCGATTCGAACCTCGCCGTCGACGAGCTTCGGAAGCGCCACTGTGATGGGCCGTCCGCCCGTCCGCTCCACCACCTGATCTACGACCAGTTGCGGAAAGGCATAGAACGGCAGGCTGCCCGAACTTGCAGGACGGCTCGCATCCGGGCGTCTGCTCTTCGAGCAGTAATCCCAGATCGCCGTTAACCAATCGAGTTCCCTGGCGTGCTTCCGCTCTGCCCACTTACGGATGATGTTCGTGAGATTCCGCAGCTCCCGGCCCGACTGCTCATCATGAAAATGAAGCGCAGCCACGGCCTGATTGCGTCTTCGCAACAACTCCCTCCGGCGTTTTGCTCCTTCGTTCGAGGCTCGGGCTTCCGCCATCGGGAACTCCTCGAGTTCGTGTTGGGCCGCGGCGGCAGCGTCTTCGTACCCAGCACGCTTTTCCATCAGCAGGCCAACGTTAACCGCATACATGCGTGCGATTAGGCCGACTTCCGCCCGCATGTCCCGATCGTAAGTCCCTCCGCAGATCGCTCCGCGAAAGTCCTCGAGCGGCCGTACATCCGAAAAGAAGTCGTCGATTTCCTTCCGGATGAAGTTGTACAAGCTTCCGATCCTGTCGGTGCTCGCCGTTGGAATCTGCATGGGCAGCTCGGAAACCCGTTTTAGGCGTTTCAGTTTGAGCCATGATGCAGTCCCCACTTCCTGACGAATCTGCCCGATGATCTCCCGATTCGGCTCGACACCCCACTTCAACTGATCGAGCGCCTTCTGAAGTTCGATCGCGCAAAGATCCGCGAGATCCGGCCTGCCCGCGGCCAGACAGGACGTTTTCAGGTCGGTGATGGCGCCGATCGCATTCCCTTTCGCAGAATACGCGACCTGCGGCAGGTTCCACCAGGGAGACTCTTTTTTGCTCTGCTTGTTTTTCGTGTTCTCGCCTGGTGGGGTATACCTCACCCGATCTTCAACAAACAGCGGGAAGCGGTTGCCTTCGACCAGACAGATCCAGTCGAAGTCGTAGTCGCCGCCGTTCTTTTTCGCCGTTTCCGCGTGGATCGTGCAGGTCCCCTCGAGCTTCAGTTGATTGCGAACGATCGCCTGAAGCACAGAGGAAGAATCCATGCGGCAGTGCTGTCTGGCGAGGGCCCGCATCACCAAATCGAGCGCCTTGACTTCATCCAGACGCCGGACCGGCAGCAGGTCTCCTTTGGTTCGTATTGGATAACGCACCACCAGCATCCGGTCGGAATCCACGTCTGCAATGGCGGTCCACTCGGGCATCCAATCGGAGCCGCAGTAGATCCTGCCGTCATGAAGGACAAGGTACCCATCATCTGCGAGTGCGAAGGCCGGCAGCTTGAATCCACCGGCGGTGCACAGCTTGAAGGCCCACTTCGCCATCATTCGTTGCAGATGATTGTTTACGAACGGGTGCCGGACCCAATATCCGGTGGCATCGGCTTTGAGCAGTGCTTCAACGACCGTATGTTCGGCTGAAGTATGCTCTGTGTCCGGCAACGTTTCACCCGAGCGGAGCAGTTCCACTTCGTCGGATACTCCGATGAGTTTGAACAGCTCGCCGAAGTCGTTGTTCCGGACAGCATCCCGGACCTGGTTCACCGCAGCCAAAGCAACCGGCTTGATCTCGGTTTCGATCGACTGAAGCGGTGCATGCTCGACCAGCGTGTACGACGACGAGAATTCGAGGTTGCGTGACAGTTCTCGAATGCCGATCACTACGCGCCCGGTCGAATATTGCCCGGCTATGCGTCCCGTGCTCACAGGACAGGCACGGGAACATTCTGTCTTTCCATACTCCGGCTTGCAGCTCGAGCGAGGAACCACTATATCCGCCGACAAGGCATCGGCGACATCGTCCTCCATCACCTTGAAGCTGCCTTTCGCCTGAGCGCCGTCGAAAGACATCCGGAACTGATAGAAGTGACCGCTCGGAACGCCCAACCGTTCGAACAGGGAACGGCGAATCCAACCGCGACAGTCATTCGTGCCCAGATCGTGATCTTTGACCACGAACACGCGGGCATTTGGAAACTCGACACACACCCTACAGGGCGATACGAGAATTCCAAAATACGTCACGGCTGCTTCGGGCCAGTACCGAAACCGTTTGGCAATCCGGTTCGCGTGTGCAGCGTCGACGGCGTAATACTTTCCGCTTTTCGCGGATGCCGACGCGCCGACGAGCCGATACTCGATGCCTTCGTATTCGATCTTTTTCCCCAGCGAATGCTCGACCATTGCCTGCTGGTATTCGTCAAGCGGCGCCTGTGGAATGTCGATCGTCGCTACCCGAACATCCGGATAATCCGCCTTCAGGAGCGTGTTTTCGAGCTGGCTTTCCCGATCGACTGCCATATTCTTCCTGAGCACTGCGCCGTCTTCGGTGATTTCGAGTGCGATGACGCGCAGCAAACTCCTTCTCTTCACATCTGACATTTGCGTATCTCCTTTGTTCTGTGCTGTTGTGTGCGCAACAGGCAGAACACGGAGAGCGCTTCGGTCTCTCCTATTTGCCTGCTGCCGGTTCACTGCTTCGACCTGCACCAGGCTCCGGGAGAGCCGTGGTTCTGTTTGAGAAAGAAGAGAGAATCGAGTTAGCTGCTCAACCCGATCCTGTCTGTTTGTTTTCTGAAAATTCGCGAGCTTGGATGTGGCAAACTACACGATTGTCGGTGCGCATCCACTCCACGTCGCGTATTCGGATACCGCGAGAGCATCGATCTGTTCCAGGCTACTGGGAACGAGCAACGGCCGATGTTCGCCGAGTCGTTTCGCTGCTTACACGCGTTGTATATTCGGCCATTCCAAACGTACGTGTTTGGGCCGGCGTTACCGAAATGACTGCCGTGGTCTTATTACTCCAATAAGCACGGCTGAATGTCCGCAATGCAACGACAAACATGCGGAGCTTTTTGTGGTAAGCGATTCCCAGCTCCCACAAGGATTTGAGAAACGCCAGAGCGGCCATTCCTGCTATCGCGAACGTTGCCAGCTCGAGAGCACGAATGTAATCCAATGGCGCCCATCTTAAGCAGACTTCGCAGAATACCCTGATCATCGCAACGAGCAGAATGATCTCCGCGGCTGTCTGATATCTTTTCCAGTTCATCTTCACTCGGTGAAGGAACATGTCTTCTCCTTTGCTGTCTGTGAGGTGAGCACAGGACGGCAAGGGAGTCGCCGGCATCAGCGTCTCTTGTGTCCCGTGCGAGGGGTAAAGCCTGAATAACGGAACACGGCGAGTAGCCGAACCAGCACTTTCCCGGTCAGGCTCCGGGTCGCTTCGACATCAATGAAGCCGGTGCCGATTTATAAAAAACGTGCCGCTTATTTCCGCGTGACTGGCTCTTTCGTAATCACTGGCTGCCCTTTTGTGGAATGGTCCACTTTGGGACGCCACTCCGTCAGGATAAGGAACGTTCCGTCCCGTTTCAAGGCCTCGATGATCGCGAAATTCTCATCTCCCACCTCGTGATCCAATTCAGGCGTACCGTTGCTTGCGGGCTTCGCCAGAAAATACCTTACATTGGCTGTGGATTCAGCCGCCTTCGCCGTTCGCCGTTTTCTCCGCCGTCCGCCCGCCTCGCCCACAACATTCCTGGCGGCTGGTTGAGATTTCGGCGTCTTTATATCTGTCGCCGCTCTCGAATCGCCCGGTGTTTCTAATACCGCTGCTGTCGCCATCTCTGCTCCTTCATTCACAAAAAACCGGCCGAAACCCTGCGGCCGCAGCCGGATGTTCCTCGTCGAACGGCGCTATGGCGAGATACGCATTTCCACGGTGCCGCCCGGCAGGGTACATAGCCGTTAGTTCTTGCCATCCCCGATAAGCATGCTTGCCTGGGACAGGCCGTTATCCTTTTCCCCAACCATCTGATGTTCGCCGTACTCGGCGACAAGCAATCCGCTGGGCACGCGTTCCGAGCGATCCGTCTGCAGCAATCGGATGTGGTACTGCGCCACGATCCGGTCTGTCGATTCCAGTTTGTTGTGAATTCGGTGCACCTCTTTGACGCCGAATGCCAGATAGGTCCACGGCTGGCCTTTGATGGATTCGATGGAGCGAACGCGGAACGCCGACGTGATCGCGTCTTCCTGAACTTTCGACACGATATCCTGGTCCCGCAGCTGAGCGAGCGTTAAGGTCCGCAGATTCCCGGTCATCATGTTGAGCGCATCGGCCCAGTTCTTTTCAACGGTCGATGGCGTGTAGATCAAATAGTTCTCGAGGAACTTGCGGACAACCGCCCTCCCTTCGATATCGGTTGGCTCCTCAACTGCGGGCTTTCCGGCAGCGAGCGCTCTGACTAACTCCGCCGGTCGCGCAGATACTGGAGACGCTCCGACCACCGTCGCCTCGCCCTTTTCGGAGATATGAATCACGAGCGGAGGTTGAACGCGAACCCAGAAAAACAGAATGGTGAGTGTGAAGGCTATCCCGATTGCGGCGATGCCGAACCAAAGCATCCGGTTCGAGTATGCGCGCAACGCGCCGTCGTGCTCATAGTACTTGGTATAGACGAGTTTCTCCGGCAAGCTACCGCTGTTTCTTGTTTTCATGTGTCAAGCGTCCTCCGAATTTCCGGATTCGAAAATGTGGCTGACCGCCCGGGCCGTTTTCCCAGCTGCCTCACCGAGTCCGTACGGGATGTGGTAGATCCCCGATACGTGGGAAGATCCGGACGACCGGCCCTCACCGCTACCGCGGTAACCTCGATCTCCGCTAGGGTCGTCTGGCGGTCTCGGCGGCCGATTAGAATCGCCAGAATCCCCGGTCCCCTCTGTGTCGTCAGCATACCCACCTCCATCTCCATCACCGCCGCCGTCTCCACCTCCGCCATCCTTGCCTCTTCCGGCTGCCATTCC
>JAFAQG010001055.1 GCA_019246575.1 Acidobacteriaceae bacterium | reverse complement strand
GTCCCCAAACCCGTATCGTTTCGCGGTTGGCCCACTCGTGACGCTCTGCCGCGAGCAACTGGCGCGCCGATGCCTGCGCCGCGTACCCGAATGAATACAGCATGCTGGCCACATCACGTACCGGACAGCGCTTGATTCGGCGCTCGCTGATATGCATATGCGGATCACCGGCGAAATCGAACATCACCACGTCGCTGGCGGTGATCAGCAAGTGTCCCAAATGAAGGCGTCCGTGGAAACGGATTCGTTCCGAGCTGACGCGTTTTTCGAAAATCGCGCGGAATCTCGTCAGGATTGCAGGTTCCTGCTCTAGCACCTTTGTCGCCAGCGCCCGCAGCTCGGGAGCCATATCCGACAACCGCTGGCGCACGAACTCTAAGCGGCGGCCCGTCAGCGCCATGTTTGCGTGATACAAGCTCTGGCGGTAGAAGTCGTTGAAAGGTTCGGGACTAAATGCAGGGTCGGAAACATTCTGCGCCAACGTGCGGTGCAACTCCGCCACACGCTTCGCCATTAGCTCTGTCAATTCGAGATAGCTTCCAATGAGCTCGGTTGCGATGGCCGGCCCCTGCTGAAGGGCGAAATTCAGATCGTAGAAGTTGCGCGGCGCCGAGTTCTGCAGATCGCTTTTCGTATGCTTCGAATCCCGTATGCGGTTGAAGAAATGGGCCAGCTCCTGCCGTGTGTGCTGCCATCCATCGCCTCGATTGGCCACATAACCGTACAACACGCCGAACGTGGTCGGCTCGCCGCCCTCCTCGGCCTGGTATTCGAGGTGGCCGGCAAATGGGGCCGCGTTGGGGAAATGCTGCTCTTCAGTCAAATAGCGGCCCATCTCGACCGCCGGGTATATGCCCGGTTGCACCTGTCGAAGCAGCTTCAGCACGAACCGGTCGCCCAGTTTGATGGACGTGTGTACCTCGGATGGAAACACCGTTGGCTCGAAGCTTGGGCGCGCGGGGCCCCACAATTTGCGAAATTCCCGGTTTCGCAATGCATGCAGTACTCCGCCTTCACCGGTGAACTTCCTGCGCCGCGCAAATGCTTCCAAGAGAGAGGTTGGAAATTCCGCGTTGACGGTCGCATTGTAGAGCAGAATCCTGTCCCCCTCGGCAGGATGAGCCTCGCCGATCAGCGCCTCGCGCGACTCTTCTCTCACGGCCTTTGCTTCATCGCCGGTTGCAGTCGCGATGCATACGAGATAGGTTTCGGGGTCGCCCGCTGTGTAATCGGCACGCACCAGCAGGAGCGCATATTTGCGCGAGGGCATCGGGACTACTTCGATGATGTCCACCGAACGGAATCGCCGGTCCTTGCTGCGGAACCAGCTGCGCGATACGAGAAAGTCCGGTAGAAGTGAAGCGAGAGCAGGGAGGTGCGCCGGGTCCCAAAGATCTGTCCCGTGGAGCGCAAACGCGGGCAGCTCCGCTGTTCGTGCCTCGAATGCCGGCGTCGCTACGGTCACCGGGACCGCACGTTCTTCGAGCGAAAACCAATAGAACGAATTCGGCCCCAGGGTCAACGGATAATACGACTCGCCTACCGCCGGAAACTCCGTACGGCCAAACATCTCGACCGGCGTGTAGCCTTTATACTTACGCAAATCAAGTTCCACCGGCTGCGCGAATCGTGACAGATTCGCAATCACCAGAATCGTCTCATCCTCATAACGCCGGAAGTACGCCAGGACGCGGTAATTCGACGGATACAGGAAGTCGATGCTGCCGCGGCCGAAAGCTTTGTACTGTTTCCGCAGCGCGATGAGTCGCTTCGTCCAGTTCAGAAGGGAAGCCGCATTGTCCTGCTGAGCCTCGACGTTCACTGCTTCGTAGTGGTACGCCGGGTCGATGTTCACAGGAAGGTACAGTCGCTGCGGATTGGCGGTCGAGAAGCCTGCGTTTCGATCGGGGCTCCACTGCATAGGAGTGCGAACACCGTTGCGGTCGCCCAAGTAGACGTTGTCGCCCATACCGATCTCGTCGCCGTAATAGATGACAGGAGTTCCGGGAAGCGAGAACAGCAACGCGTTCATCACCTCGATGCGCGGACGATCGTTCTGAAGCAGCGGCGCGAGACGGCGTCGGATGCCGAGATTGATGCGTGCGCGCTGATCTGAGGCATACATGCGGTACATGTAGTCCCGCTCCTCATCGGTCACCATCTCGAGCGTCAGTTCGTCGTGATTGCGAAGAAACATCGCCCACTGGCAGGTTTCCGGAATCGCTGGTGTTCGATTCAGGATCTCGACAATGGGCAGCCGGTCTTCGAGCCGCAACGCCATAAACAGGCGCGGCATCAACGGAAAATGGAAATTCATGTGGCATTCGTCGCCATTTCCGAAGTACGCAACCGCATCTTCCGGCCACATGTTTGCCTCAGAAAGCAGCATGCGGTTCGGATACGTTGCGTCGAGATGACGCCGCAGCTCTTTCAGAAAGATGTGCGTCTCCGTCAGGTTCTCGCAGCTCGTGCCCTCGCGTTCATACAGGTACGGAATAGCATCGAGACGGAAGCCATCGACTCCCATGTCCGCCCAGAAATCGAGTGTGCGCATGACGGTGCGCCGCACGAGCGGGTTATCGAAATTTAAATCCGGCTGATGGGCGTAGAAGCGATGCCAGTAGTAAGCCTTCGCCACCGGATCCCAGCTCCAGTTCGATGGCTCGAAATCCTTGAAAATGATGCGA
>JAFAQG010000954.1 GCA_019246575.1 Acidobacteriaceae bacterium | reverse complement strand
ATAAAATTTTCCGGGCTTCTGGTGAAAGTGCGTTGAAGCGCTTCTTCGACATGAACACCATGTTTGCCGACGCGCCTGCCCTGACATTCGCGTGGAATTTCGTGACCTCCCCCAATTTAAACGGTTCGAACGACGTCCAGCCTAGGGCCGCGCCGTCCACCGTGCCTCGCTGCAAGGCTTCATAGACTTCGCCGAGCGGAATCGAGAGCGGCGTTCCTCCGGCCGCTGAAACCATTTGGCCGGTGAGCTTGCTCGCGACCATGATCTTGATCCCCTTCAGGTCGTCGAGCGTTCGCGGCTGCTTAGAAAAATGCAGACTGGCCTGCGTGGTCGGTGACATGAACAACGGAACGATGTCGTCGTATTCCGCGCCGAGTCCACCCGCCTTGTAGACCTTCCAGAACGCGACGGCTGCCTTTTCATGATCATCCCAAATCGGCAGTGTAAGCACTTCCGTGGCGGGGAACTTGCCCCCGATCGCGGTTTGCAGTGCAAACGAAATCTGCACCACGTCGTTTTGGACACGGTCGTACACGTTGCCGAAGTTAGCGAGAGTCAAGCCATGCCGGATGTCCAGTGACACAACGCCTTTGCCCCGCTCGTTCACGCGATTAGCCCAGGGCTCGAGCCATTCCTTGGCAATTCGCGCTGTTGGTGGACTCAAAGTCGTAAAAATGAGCTTAGTCTCTTCGGCCTTGGCGAACGTGCTCGCACCGGCCAGCCCAACCATGAAAGTGATCAGGTATGATCCTAACTTCATGCTTTCCCCTTGTGGTTACTCGAATGGGGTCACTTCTTGTATGAAGGATTGGAACGTCCGCTGAGGTGGGCGATCATTATTTGGTTCGTCACACTTTCTTTGCATAGGCCGGCCGCTTATCGAGCAGCCGCTTAGCCTTACCCTCGCCGAGGGTCGCTGCGGTATCAAGCTGGCTTTGCTCGACCAGCTTAACTTCGACACCCAGACCAAGATCTGATTTGAGCCTGGCCGCCAGTTTCTCTTGCAGGCCATCAATGCTGCCGGCATCTTTGCGCACTTCAATGTGTACGATCAGCTCGTCGCGCGATGTGGTGCCGGTGCCGACCGTATAGGCCTCGCACAGCCACTCGCCGGTCGTGCGCTCGTCACTGCGCACGGCCGGCAAGCATGCCATCGGGTAGACATTCACGCCGCGCAGTTTCACCATGTTGTCGCTGCGGCCGAGGAAATGATCCATGCGACGAAAGTGACTGCCACACTCGCAGCGCTCCGTAGCCACGATGCGCCCAAGATCGCGCAGGTTGTATCGAATCGAGGGCATCAGCTGGCGAGTAAAGACCGTCGCTATCAAATTGCCGACCTTGCCCGGGGGCACCGGTTGGTTGGTTTCCGTATCGAGGACCTCGAGATAGACGGCGTCTTCCATGAGATGGAGCCCATTGCGATGCTGGCATTCGAACGCGCCGGCGCCGAGCTCGTTTGTGCCATAGTTATCATACACGGGGCATCCCCAGAGCTCTTCGAGCTGTGCCCGTAGCGTCCCCTCAAGATCGGGGCCCAGATAGGAGTGAATCATCTTGGTCTTGAGTTCGCGTACGTCGCGGCCAAACTCTTCGCGACTCGCCTCGGCGAGCCGAAGCATGTACTCCGGAAAGCTGCACCAGCAATTGGTGCCGACATCGAACGCGATCTCGATCTGTCGCCGGCTGGGAGTTACGACGCCGCTACCGGTGGTTAATGGCAGCGCACCTAAATACTCGTGCGCGGCCCTCGCCAACGCCCAGCCGAGATTGGCGAGCGAACATGTCGCCGGAATCTGTACGACATCGCCAGGCCGCACGCCTTGAACATAAAGATTCCGTGCCGCGCCGAGCGCGCCCCATTCCCATTCAGAGATGCCGTGCAGCGTCATGCGAGGTTTGCCGGTTGTACCGCCGCTGCTCACAAGCTTTACGGGCGTATGCTTCATGTGATCCGCCAAGCTGGGGAATCCGGTCAGAATGCCGAATGGCGGATGTTCTTGCTGATCGACCTTAATGTCCTCGGACGTGTAGATCGGCAGCTTGGTGATATCGGCAAGACTCTTAATATCGCCCGGCTCAATCCCGGACTTTCTCCAAAGTCTCTGGTAAAACGGATTCGTCCATCCGATCTCCATTACTTCGAGAAAACGCTCGTTTTGCAAGTCACGAATGCGCTCCGGCGACCACTTGTAAACTGTGTCGACGAACACGTCGGGCACGGGGTAGCGCCGATAGAACTGCTCAAAATCAATTGCATTATGATAGATTGGTAGTTGAGTTTTCATGTCCTCTGCCTCGGTTTCTGGACCGCCTCGACACTCTTATGCAGGCGCGGTGCGTAGGGGCGGCGTGGATTTAGTCATCTGCTACGCTCTCGTTTACTCGACCGAATATTCAGTTCATCACCAAGCCGCCACTTACACTGATCGCCTGACCAGTAATGTAGGCTGCCTCATCAGAAGCGAGGAACATCATTGCGTTGGCGATGTCTTGGCCTGTTCCAACCCGCTTCATCGGCACACGTCGGATCATTTCTTCAACCATGCGAGCACCCGCATCGCCTTGATTGCGCAACATGTCGAGCGTGGGTCCTTCAATTGGGCCTGGGCACACGAGGTTTGCGGTGATGCCAGAGCGCCCAACTTCGCGTGCGACGGATTTTACAAAACCGATCAAACCAGCTGTGCCGGCGTTCGCGACGGCAGCACCGCTTTCACCTACCTTTCCGCCGTCGGAGCTGAGCGAGATGATCCGGCCCGATTTACGTTCCAGCATGTGTTCGAGGATGGGTCGCGCGAGAAAAATAAACGCTAGCAACTGCGAATCGAGGATTCCTCGCCAAGTCGTTGCGTCCTGCTTTACGAACGGCGAAAAACCCTGGGGCAGATGCGCGCCCAGGCAGCTAATAAAAATATCGATATGTCCAAAGGTCTGGATCGTTGTATCGATCATTCGGCGCGCTTGCACTGGATCTGATGCATCAATCTTTTCAGCAGTAGCGCGGCGTCCTCCGCGTTTTGCGACCTCGATGATTTCTGCCGTAGGGCTAGGGTTGGAGTGATAAGTCAATGCAACGTCGCAATCCGCCTCCAGAAACGTGCGTGCTACCTCGCGCCCGATACCGCCACTGGCGCCGGCAATGAGCGCCACTTTGCCGCTCAGATTGAACACGCACGCCTCCCAAGAAATCTCGTTGCGCGGTGAGCTAGGTCTCGCGCAGCAGATGCAATACGCGATGGCCCGTCGCAATCTGGCTGAAAAATCATTGCATCACCGACCAGCGCGGCTGTAAGGCGCGCTTTTGCTGCTAGCCTCAGAGGTACTGGCTGCCATGGCGTGCTTTCCGAGTTTCTTCATCAGTCGCACAAGCTCGCGTTGCTCGGCAGAAGTCAGCACCGACAGGAGATTGGTCATACGCTTGGCGTGCTCTCGAGCTGCGGGTTGGATCTGGTCATGTCCGCGCTCGGTCAATGCAGCGAGAAACATTCGTCCGTCAGTCGCATGCCGGTGGCGTTTGACGAGGCCGCGTTCCTCGAGTCGATCAATAGACGAGGATATCGACCCGCTGGTGAGAAGCACTTTAGTGCCGATCACGTTGATCGGTAATGGGCCGCTGAACTGAAGCAGCTTCATTACTGCAAAGTCACCCAGGTTGAGCCCGGTTGCGGAGACGCTATCAAGCCCTTCTCGTTGCAGCCAGTAGAAAGCCTTCCGTATCACCAGCCAGGTATCGGCACCATTCGGCGTCTTCATGATGTTCATTAGGGATCGCAAAAAGCCATGGAGTTATCTTGATCCCAAGATAACACCAATGTCAAGAGATAAACGGTGATGTCAAAGGGGAAGGAGCTACCCCGCCTTGCACTTTTCGGCCGCTTGGTTAGGACGTGGATACGGAAACGGTCAGGAGCATTGATCGATTTTGACGACGCACGTTGGGACGAAGAGCATCGATCGGCTAATCGACGCGAGTGTCACGAAGTCGTATAAGCCCAGTCGGGCATCGATATTATGAACGACGAAGAAGTTGGAAGGGTTGTACGGTCTTCGATGAATTGAATGGGCGAAGTTAGGGTGTGAAAGGATAAGAAAGTTGTGCATTTCCTGCGATTTTGGATTTCGGCATGTGTTTTGATTTAGCACGAGAGGGGTGACAGGTACGGCGAAACGAACTCGGCGACTTTCGGATTTCCAATCGGCGTTGAAAAAACGGATTTCGCCTGCTGCGCTCGAGGTGCAGATAGGCTGGGGGCCAGCCGGACCGCCGCCAACCGCTCCGATATTTAAAGAAGAGCCCAGGCTCGTTCATTTTCACGTGTGCGTGTAGG
>JAFAQG010000465.1 GCA_019246575.1 Acidobacteriaceae bacterium | reverse complement strand
CTGCTGCAGATTCTCACCAAGGGCGAGGCGGCGGCCCGGTGAGCTCTACGTTCATCGAATCGCCCGCAATCGAACGCGCACAAGAGCCTGCTCTGCGCGACGCGCGCCCGGCCGAAAAAAAACGGCACCGGATACTCCTCGGAACCGCGCTGCTGTGGCTCGCCTCCGCCATTTACGTTGTCCGACCCGATCAGCAAGCGGTTGTGACGCGTCTCGGTGCAGTTGTTCATGCACGCGTGTATCCGGGCATCCATTATGCGTTTCCGTTTCCTATCGATCGCGTCTACAAAGTAAAAGTAAATCAGCTCCAGCGGCTCATGATCGGCGGCGACGTTGCGGATAGCGTTCTGGGACGTACGCAGCCGCTCGCGTCTCAATTTCTCACCGGCGACCAGAACATCATCAACATGAGAGTTGCGGTGCAGTACTTCGTCGCCACTCCGGCAGATTACCTGTTCCGGTCTGTGGATGTGGCGAAGTCAGTTGGCTCGGTCGCCCAGGCGGAGCTCGCGCGTCGCATCGCGCATCGGAGCGTTGATGCAGTGCTTACGACAGAGAAGACCGCAATTCAGGAACAAGTGCTTCGCAACGCGCAAGCAGGCCTCGACGAATACCGCACGGGAGTGCGGCTGGCGAACGTCAGCATCGAAAGCGTAACTCCTCCCGCGGAAGTAGCCGACGCATTCCGAGATGTGGCGAGCGCGCGTGCCGATACCGGCCGCATTATCGACGAGGCACATGGGTATGCGAACGATGTCGTTCCGAAGGCCAGAGGTGAAGCGCAGCAGACTCTCGAATCGGCAGAGGCCTACCGTCAAGCGAAAGTTAACGAAGCCACAGGCGATGCGGCGCGGTTCATTGCAGTTGCGGCGGAGTACGCGAAAGCGCCGCAAGTCTCGGCAGGGCGCTTGTACACCGAAGCTATGGAGCAGATTCTTCCGAAAATCCGCAAACTCATCATCGACGCGAACGGCAATGTTGACCTGTCGATCATCCGCAAGGGGGACGCAGCGCCGAAGCCGTGACGAGGGAGCGGTTTGCGAAATTCACGACCATCGCTCTGATGCTCGGGGCAGTTGTTTTCTTCCTCGCACGCCGGTCGGGCGCTCGGCCAGAGCAGCAGCAACAGCCGAAGCGCACGCCGCAGGACACAATCTACGCCATGCTGGATGCCGCGCGCTCGGGCGACATACGCACCTATCTTGCGCAATATACCGGACAGATGCAAGGCAGTTTGCGACAGATCGAAGCGGAGAAGGGTCCGGCTGCCTTCCGCGATTATCTGCGCGGTTCAGCAGCCGACATCAAGGGCGTTGCTGTGAGCGAGGCCGCACCTGCCTCCGATCGCGAGGCGCAGATCCGAGTGGAGTACGTCTATCAGGATCGCAACGAGGCGCAACTGGCGTATCTCGAGAAGGTGTCCGGGGAGTGGAAGATTGCACGTGTGGACAGTACAGAACGCGTGAAAACTCTAGTGCCGTACGGCACGCCCGTGCAGTAGAGCCAAGCGGTCGCGGCTGCATATCTGCCGGCTCGTGTCGATTTCTGCGATCCCAAACGTCGTATCCATGAAAATGCCTCAACCAAGGCGCGAAACTGAAGCGAACGGGGCAAAGCAACGGTGCGAAGGAGAAACGGTCGATGCGTTACATGATGCTCATCTACTCGAACGAGTCTGAGACTGGTCCGTCGTGCGAGGAAGCGGAGCAGATCAAAGCTGCCCATTGGGCCGTCATGCAGGAAGCTGCGCAGAAAGGCGTTTTGCGAGCCGCCGAGCCGCTCGCACCCACCGCAACTGCGACCACAGTGCGCATACAAGACGGAAAAGCGTTGACTACCGACGGACCGTTCGCGGAGACGAAAGAGCAGCTTGCGGGCTACTACATCCTCGAGTGTGCGAACTTGGACGAGGCGATCGACTGGGCCGCGAAAATCCCCACTGCGTGCAAGGGTAGGGAGGGCTGTATCGAGATCCGGCCGATGCCCGGGTTGCCTTCGCGATCGAAGCGGGAACCAGCGTTCGCCGAAGCTGTTCGCGTCAATGACTGACGTTGCGCAAGCCACGGAAACGGTTTTCCGGCAGGAGTGGGGCCGGATTTTGGCGGCATTGATCCGAGCCTCCGGCTCATTCGACCGCGCTGAGGAGGCCATGCAAGACGCACTTACCGCAGCGTTGGCAGCTTGGTCCCAAAAGGGCGTTCCCGAGAACCCAGGCGCTTGGATCATGGCAACAGCGCAACGGAAATTGATCGATGCCATCCGGAGGGAACGCACGGCGCGCGACAAACAAGAGTCGCTGCGCTACGAAACGGAGCTGTCCGGTTCGTCTGCGTTCGAGGATCAGGATCCCGATATGAACTTCCCGGACGACCGCTTGCGTTTAATCTTCACGTGCTGTCATCCTGCGCTGAACCGGGAGGCACAAGTGGCGCTAACTCTGCGAACCCTCGGCGGATTGACGACACCGGAGATCGCGAAAGCGTTTCTGGTGCCGGAGCCCACCCTCGCGCAACGGCTCGTCCGAGCGAAGCGGAAGATCCAGGAAGCCCGCATACCGTACGAGGTGCCCTCACCCGAACGGCTCGACGAGCGGCTGGCATCCGTCCAGGCGGTCATTTACTTGATTTTCAACGAAGGCTACACAGCGAGCTCGGGTCATGACCTTACCCGGAACGATCTGTGCGGTGAAGCGATCCGGCTCGGCCGCATCCTTTGCGAATTGCTCCCGTCGCATGCAGAGAACCTGGGCTTGCTGGCTCTTATGTTGCTTCAAAATTCACGGCGCGACGCACGCATCAGCAACGGTGCATTAGTCACCTTAGAGGAGCAGGATCGCTCGCTGTGGGACCGCGACGCTATCGCGACAGGTTCGATGCTCCTTGAAAAAGCGCTTCGGATGCGCCAGATCGGGCCGTATCAATTGCAGGCCGCCATTGCAGCCCTGCATTCGCAAGCCCGCACGGCCGCCGAAACCGATTGGGAGCAAATTGCGCGCCTGTATGAGAAGCTGCTTGAGTTAAACCCGTCCGCCGTCATTGCTCTTAACCACGCAGTCGCCGTGGCAATGAGTGTCGGCCTTGAAGATGCGTTGAAGCGAATCGACGAGCTCGGTAACTCGGGTGTGCTTGACGGCTATTACCTTTTTCACGCAGCGCGCGCCGATCTGTTGCGGCGGCTTCAGCGTCATCAGGAGGCCGCAGATGCATATGAACGCGCGATCGATTTAGCAACCAACGCCGTTGAAGTAAGTTTTTTGACACGACGGCTTCATCAAATCCGCGCGAACGGGCCGCTGCCCCTTCCCGAAGCAGCGGCGCTGGACACACGTTCGCTCACGAAAACTTCATAATAGGGCGCACTTCGATCGAGCCGTACCGGGCGCCCGGAATTTTCGCCGCAATCGCTTTCGCCTGATCGATATCAGGCGCTTCCACCAGGTAATATCCGCCGAGCTGCTCTTTTGTCGCGGCGAACGGCCCGTCTGTCGCGAGCGGCTTCCCATCGCGCACCCGAACCGTGGCCGCTTCGCTTGTGGATTGCAGTGCATGCCCTCCCTTTATTGCGTGGGCGAACTCGTTACCGAATGCCCTGTATTCGGCCAGCTCGGCTTGCATTTCAGCCTTGCTCAAATCGGCAAACCGCTTCTCGCCTTCATAGATCAACAGTAAATATTCCATTGCTTCCTCCTATTTCTACGACGAGACAGTCTTTTGAAATCGACATTCAGCAGAAAACTTTTGAAATCCGGTAGCTCGACAACGCTCAGTTCTGAGCTGTCAATGTTTCACAACTGTCCAAGATGCGCTTGCAGGCCTCAAGCTCGACATTGCGCCAGGCAAGAAAGTATACTGCCTTCAAACTGGTGCTCTCAACTGTGTCTAAATAGTGAATCGCCCGATTCAGCAACTTCTCAGCTAATTGTGAAGTGTCGCCCCCCGCTGCACCTGCGCCTAAGAGCGGGAATACAATCGACTTACATTCGAATTCTCGAAGATCCTCTGCATCTGCGCGTTCGAGCGCCTTTATTACGCAGACGTCTACGTTCTCGACCGGATTGTAGGATTTGCCAGGCACACCTCGGACTCCGCGTACGGCCGCTACATGGAATATCTTCTTCACGTTATGAGTCTTGTTCAGTTCGCCGGCCTCGGTAACGAGGACGGTTCCGGGTTCAACTGTTGTTTTTCCCGCCATTCTGCTTCTCAGTTCATTGCCAATCAGATCCTCCTGAACGTCGCCGGCCCAGTCCCGTTTTGAGCCAAGGTAGCGAATGGTTCCCGAAATCGTTCCCTCGAAATACCGGGACATCTGCATGTTGGTGTTCTCGGAGTTTACCCAGATATCCACGTCCTTGATGTCTTCAAGATTGCCGGTTATGATGCCGATTTTCCGCTGCTTGTGCTTCTTAAGGCGATAGCTAAGAGTCTGACGAGGTGCTATATCAGGCGCTGCTTTCTTCGATTGATCGCGCAGAGCTAATTCCTGACGAAGGTCTTGAATCGTCTTATTGAGCGCGTCGACTTCGATGCCCCTAACTGTTACTTTGGCGCCATACCACCAGACAAATACGAACAGCGCAACTGCCCCACCTGCGGAAAATCCAAGTATCGTACCGGTCATCGTGCTCTGCGGAAATAGAGCAAAGATGATCAACGCCGGGAAAAGGGCGATCAGAAGCCATGAAATCTGATTCGTGGAGTAAGGCCACGTGTTTGCGCTCGTTCGAACTATGATCAGGCCAACTATCAGGCTGATCACAGCGACGCTGAGTATAACAATGGTTAGAGTATTCATCGCTCGCTTCGTGCGTCCTTGAGCCACATGAGACCTATGATGGTTTTTGCATCGATAAATACTCCTGACGACAGTGCTGTGAGAGCTTCCGCAACCGTCATTTCCACAAGCTTGATATCCTCATCTTCGGTAGGCAATCCACCTCCAGTGCCGGCGTGAGTCGAGTTACTTACTTCGACATAGTATAAAAAGATCCGTTCCGAAGAGCCTCCCGGCGAAACGTAGAAAGTGGCTAAATGTCGCGTAAACAGTGGGC
>JAFAQG010000438.1 GCA_019246575.1 Acidobacteriaceae bacterium | reverse complement strand
GAGCACAGCGTAACCATTCGCCGCGTACAGCTGCTCGTCCATCTCCCAATGAAAACCGAACATGCCATTCGGTCCGCCGTGGATGTTCAGGATCATGGGATATTTTTGACCCGCTTCGAAACCGACCGGCCGTTTTAGAAAACCCTCGATTGTGAGGCCATCTGCGCTCTTCCAGGACACACGCTCACTCGGGGAGAGCTGAACTCCGGTAAGCCATTCGCGATTGTGGAACGTGAGCTGGCGCTCGCCGCGACCGTCCAAGTCCGACGAGAAGACCTCCGCTGGATGCGTATCGTCGTTTTCGAGGTAGATCAGCCGGTGCAGTGTGTCGCTGATCTGCGGTTCATGTAATGCCCGCTCGCCGCCGGCGATTTTTTTGGCATGCCCGGTCGTCAAGTCGACACGAAACAGCGGCGCGGTCCCGCGCTCGTAGGCGCCAAACCACAATCCGCTCTTGTCCCACTCGATTTCCGTCGGGAACAGATCGGCATCGGTGGCCAGAACCGGTTTTTCGAGACTAGCCAACTTCGCGATCCACAAACGCGGTTGGTCATCGGGCGTGGGCGAAACAGCATATGCGATTTCGTTCGCGTCGGGCGACCAGCGCGGCGATAAGACGTTTGCGCGATTGTGGAGAACAGCTCTCGAGTCGCCGCCCTCGGGCGAGACGATCAGAAGATCCGTCGCATCGAGCACGGTCCGCTGCTCCGGCCCGCTGTGTTCGGATGTGTAGGCGATCCATTTGCCATCCGGCGACCACTGCGGATCGTTATCGCTGCGCTCCGGATCGTTCGTGATCTGGCGCGTCGCCCCGTCTTTGACGTCTACGATCCAGATATGACCTCGATTGGCATCGAACCAGCCGCTGTCGTCCATCTTGTAGAACAATGTCGAGTAGTCGCGGATGTCGCTCTGCTTGGCGACAGGCCGCGCCGCCACCGCGATCCGGGTTCCGTCAGGAGACCAACTCAGCTTTGAAACACCGTTTCCAAAATGCGTAAGGCAACGCCGAGCACTGCCGTCGCGCGCAACTATCCACAATTGCGCTTTGGCGTCAGCGGCCGGGGCGGATGGTTTCATTGTGGCGGTGGGGAGTTCGGGGTTCGGCGCCTGAGAAGGCGGCGAACTAGACAGAAAGGCGACGAACCTGCCGTCGGGGCTCCAGCGAGGCGAACTCGCGGGCATATCGGAGATGAACGGCTTCGGTTCACTGCTGCCGTCCGCCGGCACAGTCCAAATACTTGCGACACGCTTGTTTTTTGTGCGGTTCGTCGTCGTGACGACGTACGCGACCAGAGTGCCGTCGGGCGAGAGTTGCGGATCGCTCACCACTTGCAGCTTATACACGTCTTCCGGGGTAAGCCGATGTTGCTGAGCCGCCGCGAGGTTCGATAAGAACAACAGAAGTGCAACACCGAAATGTAATCTCAGGTTCACGATTGCGACCTCGTACAGGAAGTATGTAGATTCAACGTATGCCCGATCACATCGGTATTGTCGCCTGTTCCGCCGAAGGTGCCGCTCTCTGCTACCGCACTATCTGCACCGAAGGGGCGGCGATCCTGGGGCCGCACGATCATCCCGAAATCTCGATGCACACCTACTCGCTCGCGGGATACATGAGATTCATCCGGCTTCGCGATTGGCAACGAGTCGCCGAGTTGATGCTCTCCTCTGCCGGTAAACTCGCGAAAACCGGTGCGGATTTTCTGATCTGCCCGGACAACACAATCCATAATGCCCTTCCCTACGCAGAGCCAGTATCGCCGCTGCCTTGGTTGCACATTGCGGACGCGGTTGCCGAACACGCGGTAGACCGCAGATTTCACCGGCTCGGCCTGACGGGCACCCTTTATCTCGTCGAGAGCGACGTATATCCGGCGAAACTCGCGACACGTGGGCTGACCTATGTCCGGCCGAGCGATAGCGAACGCACAGAGATCGATCGCATCATTATGGACGAGCTGGTTTACGGCGTGTTTAAACCGGAGTCCGTTGTCTATTTTCAGCACGTCATCGCTCGGTTTCAAGAGGAGGGCTGCGATGCAGTCGTACTCGGTTGCACGGAGATCCCGCTGTTGATGAACGATTCGAACTCTCCTCTCCCGACCCTCGACTCGACTCGCTTGCTTGCACGAGCAGCGCTTCACCGGGCGGTGACAAGCGCAGCCGTGCAGGCATAATCGTCGCTTGGTGTTCGATGTAGTGCTCGACGCAATCGGCGGCGTGCCTACTGCCTCCTTTCCGTTTGTGGCGCGCGTATAGCCTGGCCGAACCGCGCTGCGCCGTCGAGTTGCCCGTCCCGAATCACGGCGCCGCCGTTGACCAGGACATGACGAATGCCGGCCGACGGTTCCGTCGGATTCCGAAACGTTGCACGATCTGCCATCGTTTGCGGATCGAACATGCGATTCGGAACATGCCCGGCGCTCGCGCCCGAGTTGATGATGCGCTTGCCTTCGCGCTCGCGGTACCAACCGTCCACATCGGCGACGCCGATCTCTAATTCCAGCGCGGTCGTAACTCCATCGTGTACCTGATACCGCTGGTTCTCGTCGTTCTGACCGTGCGAGTGCAGATCGATGAAACCGGGCGAGACAATCAGCCCGTGCGCATCAATCGTCTGCTTCCCCGCCAGTGGTCCCGTCGATACTGCCGCGATGCGCTCACCGGTGATCCCGATATTTCGGACCGCATCGAGTTTCGTTTCGGGGTCGATGACACGGCCTCCGCTAACGACGATGTCGTACGTGTGCCCGCTGAGTGCAGCGGCGCACAAGGCCGCCACGAGAGCGGTTATCGGACGCACGGACACACACACGAGAGTTAAAAGAACAATTTCAGCGCAAACTGCACGTTTCGTGGCCCGCCGGTATTGAAGATGGGGTTGAATCCCGATCCGGTACCGTTCACCGATCCGAGCGCACTGTTTGCCATCGCCGTCGCGAAGCCGAACGAAGCGCTGGTCATCGGTTGTGCCGGCAACCCCGCGCCTGGCTGTCCGTATGGCCCGAAGTTGGGGTGATTGAAGACATTGAACACGTCCGCCTGGAAACGCAGCCGGGTACTTTCATGCAGCGGGAACTCGCGATGTAGCGAGATATCCAGTTCCTGAAGTGGAAATGCTCGCACAGCGTTGCGCCCCAGGTTACCGGAAACAGCTTGCGACCCGACCGGCAGGGGCGTGCAAAACGCGCCTTTCGCATTGGTTGCATTCGGAGCTACGCAGCCCGCGGCAGCCGCAATCGCGGGCGTGACGGGAGCAATGTTCAACGCCTTCCCGCCGGGGCAACCTTGACCTCCGTTCTGCGCCGCGCAATCCGCGCCTGTGACATAGATGGGAACTCCCGCAATGAGATTCGGCCGCTGAGACAGATTCGCTGCGCCGGCCAGATTTGCCGTCGTGACGGTGAATATCTCAACCGGGGAAGCGCTTTGGTAATGGTAGATCGGATCGATCGACCAATGTCCCAGGATCGCTCTCGAAAATGTGCTGGACGAAAACGGTGCGGGGATGTTGTACACCATCGACACTCCGAAGATTTGCCGGATGTCGAAATCGGAGCTCCCGCGCAGCAACAGCGAACCGATGCCAGAACCGAGAGACGCTGCCGTGGGAAGAGTGGATACAGCTAACGAGCTGCTCACGGATGCATCGTCGATCGAATGAGACCACGTATACGAGGCCAGAGCAGATAAACCGTGCGAGAAGTGCCGCTGAAATTTAACCTGCAAGGAATGGTAGTTGGAAGTCGAGTAGTTGCCCACGATGGTTGCCGTATCGCCGACGATTCCGTTGCCCAAAACGGCGGGATTGGTTTTATTCGGCGGGAACAGGAGCGCGCCAACGAGGCTCCGCCCTATTGCGCCTACATAGCCGATTTGCACCGTTTGGGGGCCGCCCAACTGCTGCTCCACTGTGGCGTTTATCTGGTGAGCATAGGGCAAATTGAAATTCGGGTCGATCAGCGTTTCAGTACCCAGCGCGAGTGGAAACGCAGGCGGATTTGGAATCACCGGCGGCGTGACGTAATTGCCGTTGGCGCTTGTGATTGGAAATTGAACAATCGCCACCGTCGCGCCTCCGCCCTGATTGTTAAAGCGCGCGTTCCACGGCGTATTTACGGGCCCAAACGCCTGCGTGCCCGTATCGTAAAACAGCCCATAACCAACCCGCAGCACGCTCTCCCATTTCGGGTTCGTCGACACTCGATACGCAACGCCAATTCTAGGCGCTACGTTCCCGAACCGCGTGGGGTAGGCTGGCGTTCCAAACGGATTGAGAGCGAGCCCTTTCATGTTCGCGAGATCGAAACTGGATGTCTTGATTGAGAAGCCCGGATATCCGTTTGTCCATTTGACGGCAGGATTGATTTCCCATCGCAATCCGTACGTTACGGTCAGTCGTCTTGTGGCTTTCCACGTGTCTTGGGCAAAAGAAGAGAATTCGCGGAAAAGAAAATGCTGCGGAACGTTGTGCTGGATGTTCGATAGCGTCGCTTGCCCGCAAATCACACCCGGCACGGTTCCGCCGGGGCAATAATTGGGACCGATCGGCGTCACTGCCGTCGTCAGCGCAAATGTGTTGTTCCAATTGAAATTCGACTGATCGTAACTCGGGTATAACTGCCGGAAATCGATTCCAAACTTTAGTGCATGAGCGCCCTTGGAAATAACAAGCGTGTCCGTGAAATTCCGCTGATCATTTCCATTACTCGCGTTCGCCGGGGCAAGTTGGAAAGAATCGACATTCCCAATGCTCGTGTTGACAATGATCGACATTTGAGGCAGTGTGTACCCGGCGGGCGGCTGTGCGAAGCCGGTGGGAAAGATCGTACCGAAGTTGCCGCTGAAGTGTATAGGATTGACCGCTTTAACAAAAGTCGTGTGTGTAAAGTTGAAGCGCGCGTCGTTATCGATGTTATTGCTGATTACGTACGTCAACCCCGCGGTGTAAGAATCGCTCCCGTCAAGCAAGCTGCTTTTCGTCACCGTCGTGTCGCTCGTCAGCCTCGAGGGCGCATGGCTGTATCGCCCGAACAGGCTCATGCGGCTGCTGCTGCGATAATCGACCCGAACGCTGGTTGCATCCAGGATGGACCTACTCGGGTAAGTGGCAGTGTAGCTTGCAAAACACGTCGTTGCCGACGTGCACGGCATGCTGGGATTTCCGTCAGGTAAGGGGTATGCGTTCAGAAATTGCGCCATATAGCCCACGACTCCGTTCGTGTTCGCAGCGGCAGCCAGGTTGCGCGCCGCCTGCGTCGGGACTGATTTGACAGCAGGACTAGGGGCCTGCAGACGCAGGCCTTCATAAGAGCCGAAGAAAAAAAGCCTGTTCTTTAGAATCGGCCCGCCCACGACACCTCCGAAATCGTTTTGTTGGACGATGCTGCGAGGCTTGCCGCGCGCGTTAAGAAACCAGTCGTTCGCGTCCAATACCGTGTTTCGAAAATAATCGAATACGTCACCGTGAAACGCATTCGTACCGCTGCGGGACGCAAGAGAAACCTGTGCCCCGGGGGTGCGGCCATACTCGGGGGCGAAGCTCGAGGTTGCGATCCGAAACTCTTCCAGCGCATCGATCGACACCATGTTGTTAAAGCCGCCAGTCGCCCCTGTAGTGGGCGTAGAGCCGGTACCGTTCGCGCTGATCGATCCGAGATAGGGCGCCGCTACGTTCGCACTCACGCCGTCAACGGTGAACGAGTTCGTGTCGGAACGCTGCCCGTTCACCACGAATTGTCCCGGCGTGTTTTGCCCCGCCGCGACGGTCGCCACGCCCGGCGTTAATGTAATCAAGCCTTGAAAGCTTCGCCCGTTCAAAGGCATATTTGCGACGACTTGTCTCTCAACCAGCGTGCTCACGCTTGCATCCACCGTGTTCACGCTGGCTGCGCTGGATTCAACCGTAACGATTTCGGCCCGAGAATGGAGTTCCAGTTGGAAATTGAGAGCCGCCGCGTCGCCAAGGTGGAGCACCAGATTCGCTTGCACCTTCTCGTTAAAACCGGCCTTGTTAACGGACACGCGATAATGGCCCGGCGGAAGGCTTGGAAACAGAAACAGACCATCCTCATTCGTACGATCAAGCCGCGCGACGTTCGTCTCTGTTTCGAGCGCCTGTACCTCGGCGCCAACAATCAGCGCGCCGCTCGGATCGGTTACAGATCCGGACAGGGATGCAGTGTCCGTCTGGCTAATAAGAGAACCAGCCGAAATCAGGAAACAAACTGAAAAGGGTAGGACGTACTGCACTCGCATCGAAGTTTCTCGCCCCCTGCGCGGTCAGAGTGCAAGCTATCACGAAAAGCTACTGGTCGAAGCCGGCCTATCGCAAACTTAAGCAAAATTAAAGAACATTGCATGGCCGAAGCTACTGCCTTTCACGCTTGTGGGTGATGAAGCGTGTTAGCCGAAACGAGTTGCTAGTGTAACAAGAGTCATGAAGCTTCCCTTACCGCTGGTTGCAACTCTGCTGTTATTAGGCATTCGTACAAGCGCGAGCGAGCCGGCCGCGAGCTCAGTCGTACTATCCCCGTTTACGATCACCTGCGGCACGGAAACAATTGCGGCAGAGGAAGGGATGGTATTCGTTCCGGAGAACCGACGAAACAGCCGGAGCCGGATAATCGGCGTGCATTTCATCCGCATACCGGGCTCGCGGCGCACGGCATCTCCCATCCTGTTTCTTCCCGGCGGACCTGGCAATTTCGTCACTCGCGCCAATATCGAGACGCCTCGGTACCAGCGCGAAATCGAGTTCTTGAGGGCGTCGGGACGCGATGTACTGTTTGTGAATCAACGCGGTAATCCGTGGCTTCCGTTGGCGTCAAACATGGTTTGGCCCACCCGGCCTCAGCCGCTCGATAAACCGCAAACCCAGGCAAGCGAAGCAGCGGAGCTCCGCCGGCAAGTCGAACACGGCCAGGCTGAGTGGACGAAGAGAGGTGTGGATCTTTCGGGATACGACATCATCAACATCGCCGACGATTTAGAAGACCTGCGGAAGGCACTCGGATATTCGCGCATCATTCTGCGCGCGGGCAGCTTCGGATCGCAGTGGAGCTTTGCGTTTCTCAAGCTGCATCCCGAAGCGGTGGACAGGGTGCTGATGCGCGGCATCGAGCCGCTCGATTACGGCTACGATAGTCCGAAATGTTTGTGGAACGCAGTGGAGCGAATTGCAGCGGATGCAAACGCCGACCCGAAACTGCAACCGCTGTTGCCTCGCGGAGGCTTGGTCGAAGCGGTAAAAACTGTAGAAGACCGGCTCGATAAAGAGCCGCAGACGGTCGCAATTTCGACTCCGAAGGACGGCAAGCGCGTATCCGTCACCGTCGGAAAATACGATCTCGAGCAGATCCTCAAGTACCCGACCGAAACACCATATCGTGACAACTTGACGCGTTGGCCCCGCTTCGTACTGGAGCTCTATAACGGTGATTATCGGTATCTGGCCGCTATGGCGTACCAGGCTCGCACGGCGCCCGCCCCGCGCGCCATGATTGGCCTGCTCATCGACAATAGCCTCGGGATCAGCCAAAAGCGGGAAGCGGTTCTGAAGTCGGAAATGGAGCAACAGTGGATCGGTCCCTTAGAGCCCGAATACTACGCAACCCGCGATTTAACGGTCACGCCACATGTCCCCGAATCCTTCCTGGCCGATGAAATGATTCGCCGGCCAGCGGTTTTCTTTCAAGGGGACATGGATCTCTCTACTCCACTCGAAAACGCACAGCACGAAGCAAAATTCCTCGCGCGTGGCCATTTGATTGTGGTTCACGGCGGCACGCACTCGGTGGACGATGAAGTCGAGCAATTCTTGCCGGACCTGAAGGCCGCACTTCAGCGTTACTTGCAGGCAGATTTCGATGCGGAGATCGATGCCCCGATACACGCGCTACCCGATAAAGCCACTCTGCCGAAAATTCCGTTTGAGACCCTCGATGGACCCTCGCTATACGAGCGCTGGCTGAAGAAGGCCGCGAAGTGAGAAACTGAAGGGTCAAATACGCGCCGCGGCTTGCACGGTTTGACGCAACATGAAAGAAATGGCCGAGGAAACGCTCTCCATTCTCCTCGTCGACGATGACGTCGAGCTGTGCGGTCTTATGCGAGACATCTTGCGCCCGCATCGTGTAGTGCTCGAAGCAGTGCATGATGGCGCGTCGGGTTTAACAGCGGCTCGAAACGGCAATTATGACCTGGCCATCCTCGATGTCATGCTGCCCACAATGGATGGATTCGAAATTCTGCGTCAGCTCCGCCGGGACAGCGAACTGCCGGTTATCATGCTGACCTCGCGCACGGCATCCTTCGATCGCATTGCCGGTCTGGAACTCGGCGCTGACGATTACCTGCCGAAACCCTTCGAGCCGGGCGAGTTGTCGGCGCGCATCCGCGCGGTGCTACGCCGCGCGCGGAAACACGCGGGTACGAGGGGAGAGATCATCGAAGTGTTTCCGGTTCGCATCGACACCGCTCAGCGACGCGTTTGGCGGGAGAAAACAGAAATCGAGCTAACCAGCATCGAATTCGAAGTGTTAACTCTTCTGATGCGTTCGGCAGGCCGGGTAGTAACTCGCGCCGCACTCATCGACAAGCTCTATGGCCGCGAGCCCTCGGGCTACGATACCTCCATCGAAGTGCACATCTGCCATCTGCGAAAAAAGCTTGAATCAGGCACACAGTTCATCCGCACAATACGCGGATCGGGATACCAGTTCTGTGTAGCGCCGGGCAAGCATGTACGCGTATGAAATCGATTTTCCGCGTCATCGTTCTACGTTTCATCGGGGTATTGGTGTTGTCCTTCCTGGGCACCTTTTTGACCAGGACTGTGATTACACGGGCCGCAGCGCATAAAGCCTCGAGCGTTCCCGGTCTGCAGGCCGATGTTCAACGCGCCGACCAAATTTACGAGAGACACGGCGCGCGGGCGTTGCAGTCGTATCTTGCTCAAATGGGCAGTTCGCGAAACGCCGACGCCTACCTGGTGGACGTGGCTGGAAAGGATCTGGCCACGGGTGCGGATCGCTCGCGTTTGCTCGGAAACGAGAAATCCGGGTTCAATATTCCCTATCTTGGCCACACCTCCGAGATACGCAGAATCAGCTTGCCGGACCGTAGCCGCTCGCTGATAATTGTCGCGCGCTCGCACTTGAACTTCGGCGAGTTTTTTTCGTACTATTCGTGGACATTCATCAGCATATTGCTGCTCTCATGGTGGGTTGCCGTGGATTTGGCGTCGCCGCTTCGGCAGTTGCGGCGGGCGGTAGAGCAGTTTGGGCACGGTAACCTCGCGACTCGCGTTGTTTTGAAAAGGAAGGACGAGATCGGCGAGGTTGCGCGAGCCTTCAATCAAATGGCTGGGCAAATCCAAAGTTTACTCACCGCTGAGCGGCGACTGCTGCAGGACATTTCGCACGAGCTACGGTCGCCGCTGGCGCGATTGAGCTGCGCTATTGAACTCGCCCGTACCACGGAAGATCGTGTCGGCACTCTCGCGCGTGTCCATCGCGAATCGCAAAGGCTGAGTAATTTAGTGAACCAGCTGCTCGAAGTCACGTCGGCCGAAGGCGATCCGGCGGCAATGCACAGAGAATCTGTCGAATTGAATGAAATTCTCGCAACGTTGGTTGAGGATTGCAGAATCGAGGCCGATGCGAAACACTGCACGCTCGCATTTCAAAGCGACGCACGGGTAGAGCTCATCGGAGACCGCGAGCTTTTGCGGCGCGCGGTGGAAAACGTCCTTCGAAACGCAATCCGATACGCACCAAAAGCCAGCAGCATCGAGATTGGGCTGGAATCGGACATCGGGATCGCTCGGCTCAGCGTTCGCGACTATGGCGCCGGAGTACCTGAGGCAGTGCTGGACGACATTTTCAAGCCGTTTTTCCGAGTCGAGAGACACCGCGGGCCCGAAGGAGTGGGACTTGGTTTAGCTCTGGCGCAGCGGGCCATCAGCCTTCACCGAGGCGTCGTGAAAGCCGAGAACGCGCACCCAGGACTGCGCGTCACGATAGAGCTTCCCGCCACGCGCTTGCCGGGGTCCGATGTGGCCGCAGATGCTACGCAACCGGCTCGCTTGCTGGGAGAATGCGCTGTTTCTCGCGTTGAGCCACGCCGAGTTTCTTCCACCACATGTAATAACCCGTGATGGCTTGGCTGATCAGTAAAAGACAGGTCAGCGAAACGATAATCTTCGAGACATATCCGAAGATGTCTCCCGTGTGAATGGCTCGATTCAGGATGATCGATCGTGTTCCCCAGGCTACCGTTCGCGAGCTTTGCACGTTCAACGGTTTCCCGCTGTACTGGTCTACGTTGACCCACGACCGCCCGCCGGGCGTAAGATCTTCCGGATAACGCAGCGCAATGAGATAGGAACCCTTCGGACTCGCCGGCAGACTTACGTACAGAGGCTTCGTCCCGGGTAGGGTTGCGAGCGCCACCTCGACCGCCTTAACGGCGTCGATGCGTTTCGCGCCCCCTTGAGGAACTGACGGAGCGTTCTTGCCGATTTTCGCGGTCCCGTTTCGGTGGTGCAGCCATTGTTCGATCTCGTCGTCGTAATGGATGA
>JAFAQG010000251.1 GCA_019246575.1 Acidobacteriaceae bacterium | reverse complement strand
TCGGCTTATGGACCGAGAATCACCGTTTACAATGCCGTGACAATACCGCTCTTGCCCTAGCGAAGAAGGACGCGGATCAGACCGGACGCTTATGCTGTTTCTAACCGGATGCCCATCTTAATCTTAATCGCTCGCTGTGCGCACGCCCGCAGCGGGCTTTCCCTTCGCAGGCTCGGGGCTGCGGCTCACTGCTACGCGCGCAGACGCGCTTCGCTAGTCTCACAGAGCGTTCTTGACGCAATGACTAAAAAGGCCACTTGATTACCTCTTACTGATTAGAGAACCGGAAGCGTGGACTGGCAAAAACTCGATTGGGCGGATATTTTCGGCCGCTTAGTTCTGTTTGCTTTCCGGCGCCGCCAGTTACGTGGCGTGCCGGGCTCGTTAGCCGACGCCGAGGACCTGGCTGCCGAGGCGATTCGCCGTCTTTTCGATTCGAACTATGCACCATGGGATCCGGCGCGCGAACCCGATCTGCTGCGGCATCTGGGCAGCACGGTGAACGGTCTACTGAGCAACGAGATGCGAGCAGCTCGCGTCAAGTTGGAGCGCTCGCTGAGCGTGCCGTCGGTGCTGGAGTCGGCGGAGCAGAGCGCCGCGGCCGACGCGCATTCGGATGGAGCCGACGATTATCGTCATGCTATGTCGCTGCTGGAAGCCCGCATCGCTAACGACGAGATAGCATCACAGCTGCTCTTGCTTGAAGAAGAGGGAGTAACAAAGGCGGCTTTGCAGGCTGCCCAACTGAAGCTGGACGTTGCCGCGATTTACGCCGCGCGACGACGTCTCGCGCGGCATTGCCAGGCAGTGCGTCGGGAGTTGAACGGCGAGAGTTCGCTAAAAAATGGGCTTGGTCGCGGTCTCAACTAGATGCAACCTGACGCGGAAAAAGAGCCTTCATGAAACTGCGCAAGGCACCGATAGATAATCTGACTTTGCAAAGGCTGGATCAATCGTTGGATGAAGACCTGCTAACCGAGGCTTACAGCTTGGAGGAAATTGCCGACCAGCTTCGCGCGCTCGGCGGCGACCCCGAAGCCATCGGCGAGCGCGGCAAAGCGCTGGTGCGCGGATTGCTCGGAAACGCTGATTCGCATGCTCACTCGGACCATTTGTCCGCCAGCCCGTTCGGAGGAGTTCCGGTTTCCGAGCAGCGTCAGGGTACCGCCTTCGATTCATCCAAGCGAGATTTCGCATTCAAGCAACTGCTGCACGCCTATCGCGCGGGAATCATCAGCGACGATACCTTCACCCTGGAACAGAGAAGCCTCGAGAGCGGCGCGTCGGACGTCGGGCATTCGGCTTTCAAGGCCTTTGGCAAGACCTACGCCTCGGAACGCGAAGCCGTGATCGACTTTCTCGAGGCCATTACTCCCGCAGAGGTCGCGGCCAGCGAAGCGATTCGCGAATGGCTGCGAACCTGTGAGATCGCCTGCATCAAGGGCGGCCTCAAGATGATCGCTGAGCGTGAGGCCTATCACGGCCGGGCGTTCGCCGAGCGCCTCATAGAACTAGGCAGAACCGTTCCAGCGAACGTCCGGCCCGAGATCTGGGAAAGCATCGATTATCTCCGCGACACGAGCCTGTCAGACCTCGCGAAGCTGCAGCGTGCCACCAGTCAATATCCCAATCCTGAAGACGCGATGCAGCCGCTTTTCGAATTCATCAGTTCGTTAAAGGAAGACCAGCAAACCAAGGAAATGTTGCGGCTCTTCGCGGCTGATGAACTCTCGACATTGCGATGGCAGAACACCCTGTGCGCGGTCCTGACCGAGATGAAAAGAAACGGACAAATTGCCGCCTCGGTCAAGTAGTTAGCGCTTGGCAAGCGCGTATCAATCGAAAAACAAACGCCAGGAGAATTGGAATGAACACTCCAACTTACATCCATTTGCTGAACTCGAATCGTCCGTGACGGAGATTTGGTCATGAGCGAATCCGGTGCGATCCTCGAATATCTGCTCAGCAAATGCGCCGCTGCGGCCGTCTGAGGACTCGCGCGTCTGGATCCGGAGATTGCGCAAAATCAAGTAGGTTTCAGGTCGAAAGGAGAAAAGGTATGAGCCGTGACTTTGAATTCAAACAACTTCTGCGTGCCTATCGCTCAGGTGTCATCAATGAGCAAACGTTCGAACAGGAACTGGTTCAGCTCGAACATGGTGCGGGCAATGGTGACAGCGGCCGTGGGTTCCAGGCGATGGGCAAGACGTATGGCAGCGAGCGCGAAGCCATCATCGCGATGCTCGACCGCTTCCGGGCCGGCGAAGCAAATGGCCAGAACGCCTTTGCGGCATGGGAAAAGCAGGTCAGCACGGAATGTATCCGCAGTGGTATCCGCATGATCACCGAGCGCGAAGGCTACCACGCGCGAATTTTCGAGCGCCGTCTGTCGGATCTCGGAGCGGAGTGTAAGGCGCAGATCACCGATGCCAGCCTTAAGATCACTGAAAAACTGGGCGACGCTAAAACCAGTGATAAAGAGAAGCTCCTTTACATCACGTCGCTGGCACCCGACCCCGCAGCCTTTTTCCAACCGGTCTGCGATTTCGTGGACGCAATTAAAGACGACCTGGAGACGAAGGAGCTCTTTGGTCTCTATGTACAGGACGAGTTGTCCAGCGCTCGCTGGCTAATGCACGCCTGTGAAGCTCTCAATGGGCCAGCGCCCAGGCCCATGGCAACGGTTGGTAACGGCGCGGCCGATTCGCTCGTCTGAGCCGAATCAGAAGCACTGAGCCGTGGCGGAGCGATTACCGCTCCGCCTTTTTTCAGTGTGCGCTGTCGTGACCTACGAACTTGACGGTTTTACCGACCAGGCGGGTTGAGCCGCTTTCGTGCGTCAATCGATATCGTTCAAGTGGAAAGTCAGCAGATAGCAAATGCCTTAAGGGGTAGTCGTCAGTTATTATACGCGAGATGCTCACAGTCGTGGATATGGGAGCATTGCTCGCAGACCCGGCCTCTTATGGGATCGTGTGCCGCGAGGGGATGCCCGGCTGGTAGTTGTGCTTCCAGGCCTACTCGGCGGCGACCTTTATCTTCAGCCCCAAAGGCATTGGTTTGACTCCGTAGGCTATTCTCCCGTGCACTCGGCTCGCGTTCTCGAAGCTGCCGACGATCGGTTGCGCGACTGACAATTGGACAAAGCTACGCACCGAGGCGTTAAGACACCTATCATACCTCTATT
>JAFAQG010000296.1 GCA_019246575.1 Acidobacteriaceae bacterium | reverse complement strand
GTTGATGAGCACCATCGGAGGACTGGCGCCCTGGATCTACGAGCGCGACCTCAGCGGTGCGTGGAGCCAACTGGAGGTCTTTCAACCTGCGGCGAGCTTCGTCGATCAACTGCCCTTTGTTCCGGATTCGGCCGCGCTCTTCACCAGCTATCAGGACACGAGCCAGGTCGTCACGTCCGATGCGCGCCTGCGGGTCATCGGCCGCAAAGATCCGACGTTCGGAATGTTTTATGTCCAGAACACAACCGGAACCTGGGCCGCGATTCTGCGGGACGGCCAAACACCAGAATCTGTAGGCGGCACCGTCACGCTGCTGAACATGCAGCCATCCACGATGTATTCTGTGTTCTGGTTCGATACCGATTCGGGTAGCGTTATCGCCAACGTGAACGTACTCTCCGACTGTGACGGCAATCTGGGTTTGACAATGCCGCAAGACATTACCCAGAGCGTGGCAGCGATGCTATATCCGGCTTTTTCGTGGTGTCCTCCACACCCGAGACGCCGGCGCCGCTAAATTCCATAACGCAGGACGGCACGAACGTGACGCGTCCCGAAATGCTCGCGCGATTACGGTCGCACCGTGCGGAGTGGGACATCGTTGTCATCGGCGGTGGTGCAACGGGCGTTGGCGTCGCCATCGATGCCGCTTCCCGCGGCTATGAGACGCTGTTGCTCGAGGCGTACGACTTCGGCAAAGGCACTTCGAGCCGCAGCACGAAGCTGATCCACGGCGGCGTGCGGTATCTCGAGCAGGGCAACGTGTCGCTTGTCATGGAAGCCTTGAGGGAGCGAGGCATCCTGCGCCAGAATGCTCCGCATCTGGTCAGCGATCTCGCTTTCGTGGTACCGAACTATGAGTGGTGGGAAGCGCCTTTCTACGGACTTGGCCTGAAGATCTATAACATGCTTTCCGGCAAGTACGGGTTCGCATCGTCCCGATTGCTTTCTCGGGAGGAGACTCTAAGCCGCATACCGACCCTCAACCAGGATGGCCTTCGCGGCGGAGTCATCTACTACGATGGGCAGTTCGACGACAGCCGGCTGCTCATCCATATGGTGCGCACCGCAGCTGATGAAGGAGCAACGCTCATCAACTACTGCCCAGTCACCGGGCTGACGAAGGGTGGAGATGCCTTTCTAAACGGCGTCACCGCGCGAGATGAGGAAACCGGCGAAGAGTTCACCGCACGCGCCAAGGTAGTTGTCAACGCGACGGGTCCTTTCACGGATAAGATCCGCAAATTGGCCGATGGATCGGTGACACCGATGATTTCGCCGAGCCAGGGCATTCATCTCGTGTTCGATCGCTCCTTTCTGCCGGGCGACTCGGCCATTATGGTGCCGCGGACCAGCGACGGCCGGATAATGTTCGCCATTCCGTGGCACGGTCACACACTTGTCGGAACTACCGATACACCGATACCGGAAGTAACGTTCGACCCCGGTCCGCGTGAGGACGAGATTGAATTCCTTCTAAAGACTGCAGGCGAATATCTCCACAAGGCGCCGCAGCGCCGCGATGTTCTCAGCGTCTTCACTGGCATCAGGCCACTCGTCAAACCCGGCAATCCCGGCAACACCGCGGCGATGTCCCGTGACCACACGATACACATCGATAACTCGGGATTGTTAAGCATCGCCGGCGGTAAGTGGACCACGTATCGAAATATGGCGGAGGATTGCGTCGATCACGCGGCGTTGTTGGGAAAACTTCCGGAGCGCGAATGTCGCACCAAGCAGCTCAAAATTCATGGATACGAGCCGGATGCGTAGAAGTTCGGCGATCTCTCCGTTTATGGTTCCGACGCGCCCGCGATCAACGAGCTGGCGCGGAGCGCACCCGAGCTCGCGCCGCCACTGAGTCCCGCGCTTCCTTACACGGGCGCGGAGGTCGTTTGGGCAGTCCGGCACGAAATGGCGCGAACCGTAGAAGATGTACTGTGCCGCCGTACGCGCGCCCTGTTCCTGAATGCGAAGGCGGCGCTCGATGCCGCTCCCAGAGTGGCGTCACTCATGGCTCGAGAACTCGGCGCGGATGCAAACTGGGAATCAACGCAACTCGCAGCGTTTAGCCGCGTCGCTGCAAGTTTCATGATCGAAGCAGGGACCTGGAATGGTGGGCCCTAGAGAACTCGAATCTCTGACCTCTACCGTGTCAAGGTAGCGCTCTAACCAACTGAGCTAAGGGCCCTCAGAACCTTCAAAATAGCACGCGCGGAAAGTAGCTTCCGACGGCCCCGCTTTACACTGCTGTTGTGCCCCGTACTCGTCCTCATCTTGCTTCGTTAGTGGACGATTTCGCGCGCCTTGGCCCAGATATTGCGGTCGTCGCGCCGCGCGGCCTTCGAAAGCGGCGGATCACTTACGCACAACTGGCTACGCTGTCCCGGCGCTTTGCGGCTGAGTTGATCGCCCGTGGAATTGCGAAAGGCGAGCGCGTCCTCATATGGGGCGAGAACGGCCCCGAGTGGATGGCGACATTCTTCGGCTGTGTGCTCAGAGGCGTTCTGCCCGTGCCCCTTGATGCCGCGAGTACACCCGATTTCGTGCGGCGCGTCGGCCAGGAAGTCACGCCGCGGCTCATCGTCGGAGACGAAGAGAAAATATCGGCGGCTGGCCTCGAGACCCCATCGCTAGCATTCGACCGTTTCAATGAGACGATCAGCGGGAACCCCGCCGGCGTGATCGAGGACCTAAAGGAAACTGATGCTGTCCAGATCGTCTTTACTTCGGGCACTACAGGCGAACCAAAGGGTATCGTTCACACGCACAAGAACGTGCTGGCGAGCCTGGAGCCGATCGAGGAGGAGATTCGTAAATATCTCAAGTACGAGCGCATCTTTCATCCCATTCGTTTTCTGCACACGCTCCCGTTGAGCCATGTCTTCGGACAATTCATGGGGCTTTGGATTCCGCCCCTGTTCGCGGCGGAAGTGCATTACGAATCGAGGCTCGTTGCTTCAGAAGTGATCGAGCGTATCCGCCGCGAGCGCATCTCGGTGCTCGCGGCGGTGCCTCGCGTTTTGGATCTCCTGCGGGACTACATCGAGCAGCGGTGCCCGTTCGTTGCAACGCGCGTTGCGGCGTCGAAGGGGAAGAACGCCTGGACGCGGTGGTGGCATTTTCGCGACGTTCATCGCTTCTTCGGGCTTAAGTTCTGGGCCTTCATCTGCGGCGGCGCGGCGCTCCGGCCGGAAACGGAGCAGTTCTGGAACGCTCTCGGCTTTATTGTTGTGCAGGGCTACGGAATGACGGAGACAACAGCGCTGGTGAGCCTCAATCATCCGTTTCGTGCGGTAACGGGCACCATCGGCCAGGTTCTGCCCGGACGCGAGGTTCGCTTGAGCGACGATGGCGAGGTCCTGGTGCGCGGTGAAACGATCTCGAATGCGGTGTGGCAAGCCGGTCAACTCAGGCAAGGGGAAACGGAGTGGCTGGCGACGGGAGATCTGGCCGAGTTCGATGAAAACGGCAACTTGCGTTTTCGAGGCCGCAAAAAAGACGTGATTGTCACATCGGCTGGGTTGAACATTTATCCGGACGATCTTGAAGCGGCGCTGATGCGCCAGGCTGGTGTGAAAACCACTGCAGTGATCGAGGCCAACACGGATCACGGACCGGAGCCGGTGGCAGTGATCGTGATGAACTCGAGTAGCGATGCCAGTTCTGCAGTCGCGGCCGCGAACAAGGAACTTGCCGAGTTCCAGCAGATTCGGCGCTGGACAGTGTGGCCGGATGCCGACCTGCCGAGAACCTCAACAGGCAAGGTCCTAAAGCGGGAGGTCGCGCGTCGAATTCAGAGCGGAGAAACCGGCGCTGCGCTGTCCGACATGGGAACGGGAGACCTGAACCTGGACAGCCTGGCGCGCGTTGAATTACAGGCGCAGCTCGAGCAACAGTATGGCGTTGTCCTCGACGACACTGCCTTGCAGCAAGTAAGAACGACGGACGAGGTTCGCAACCTGATTGCGCATGCGCCTGCGCAGCCGCCGCAAACCAAGGGCAATGAGCACTGGTACTTGGATTGGCCGTGGAACCCGCTGATGCACGGCGCTCGCGTTGTTTTCCTGGAAACGATTGCGATGCCGGTCGTGCGGTTTCTGGCGAAGCCCAAAACGGAAAGCAAGGTTGCGAACTGGCCCTCGATACCTATACTGATCGTG
>JAFAQG010000242.1 GCA_019246575.1 Acidobacteriaceae bacterium | reverse complement strand
ATGCCGAAACGGTCGAAGGCAGATCATGCCTCGGTGGAAGATGTCAGCAAGCTCCTCCGTGCCTGGAGCGATGGGGACCAGGGTGCGCTCGATAGACTCGCTCCGATCGTCTATGATGAGTTGCACCGATTAGCCCGTCATTACATGCGAGGCGAACGTTTCGGGCACAGCCTGCAGACAACCGCCCTAGTCAATGAAGCATACCTACGCTTGACGGACTACAAACTCATGGAGTGGCAGGACCGCGCACATTTTTTCGCTGTTTCGGCGCAAGTGATGCGGCGCATTCTGGTGGATCACGCGAGGCGCCAAAATCTGAAGCGCGGTGGAGGAATCCCGCACGTTTCACTCGACCAGGCCGCTTTCGTAAGCGGTGAACGGGCCTCTGATCTGGTCGCTCTCGACGATGCGATGAACGCGCTGGCTCGCGTCGATGCGCGGAAAGTTCAGGTGATCGAGCTGCGATTTTTCGGCGGCATGAGCGTGGAGGAAACGGCAGAAGTGCTCAAGGTGTCACCGGTCACGGTGAGGCGCGACTGGAGCACCGCAAAGCTTTGGCTTTATCGGGAAATGAGTGGCGGGACAGCCGATGAATCCGGATCGCTGGAAACAGATCGATAACCTGCTGCAGTCGGCTCTCCAGCGTTCGCCTGAAGAGCGCGACGCCTTTTTGCGAGAGGCGTGCTTCGGCGACCAGCCGCTCGAGCGCGAGGTGCGCTCCTTGCTGAAGTTGGAGCACGAGGCAGAGAGCTTCCTGGAAGACCGTGCAGTGGAAGTCGCCGCGCGAGCTATTGCTCAGACAGCAACAGGGCAACAGCCGACTATTCCAGTTTGTCGGACCGGCTGCGAAATCTCTCATTACCAAATTCTGGAGGAATTGGGGCGTGGCGGCATGGGAGTGGTCTACAAAGCCGAGGACACCCGACTGGAGCGATTTGTTGCCTTGAAATTCTTGTCGGACCAGTTCTCCGGTCATCCTGAGTTTTTGAGCCGTTTTCGGCGGGAGGCCCGAGCGGCGTCCGCGTTGAACCATCCGAACATCTGCACTGTTTACGACATCGCCGAGGACGAGGGCCGGCCGTTCATCGTCATGGAATACCTGGAGGGCAAAACCCTCAAGCAGCGGATTGCAGCCGGACGATTAGAACCAAAAACGCTTTTGCCGCTGGCCATCCAGATCGCGGACGCATTGCATGCCGCTCACAGTACCGGGATCGTACACCGCGACATCAAGCCGGCCAACATCTTCATCACAGAGCGCGAGAACGCTAAGATCCTCGACTTTGGGCTTGCTCAAGTTGGTCCCGGGGAGCCGATCACAACTCCTGGTATGGCTGTTGGCACGGCCGGATATATGTCACCGGAACAGGCTCGGGGTTTGCCCTTAGACGCCCGCACGGATCTGTTCTCATTCGGACTTGTGCTTTACGAGATGGCGACCGGTCTGACGCCCTCACCGGCCTTGAGGCTGAATCAATTGCTGCCGGGACTTCGGCGAGTGGTATCGAAGTGCCTCGAAGAAAGCCGTGAACGTCGCTACCAGCGAGCTTCGGAGATCGTGGCCGACCTGCGGGCATTAAAGCTAAAGGTGGATACGGAGAAGGGCTTCGTTCGCTACTGGAGGGCGATCGTTGCTGTTGCGGCCGGGCTCATTGCCGCGTTGACATCGGGTTACTTTTACAAGCACTACCTATCGATCGCTCCGAAGCTCACCGACAAAGCCACAATCGTTCTGGCAGACTTCAACAACAGAACAGGTGATTCTTCTTTCGATGAGATCCTTCGCCAGGGCATGGCGGTTCAGCTTGAAGAATCTCCCTTCCTTAGCTTGATCTCGGAGGAGCGGATTCAAAGGACGCTACGGTTGATGCGGCAACCGGTCGCCGTGCGGCTCTCTCCCGAGATCGCTCGCGAAGTATGCGAGCGGACCGGGAGCGATGCCGTACTGGAGGGCACGATTGCTCCGCTCGGACGTCAATACGTACTGAACTTGCGTGCCCGGAACTGCCGAAGCGGAGACGTTCTGGACGACGAGCAGACCCAAGTTGCAAGAAAAGAGGATGTACTTAATGCTCTGACTCGATTGGCGAGTAAGTTCAGAACCCGTATGGGTGAATCTCTCGCCTCGATAGAAAAACACGGGACGCCACTCGCGGAGGCAACAACTTCATCACTGGAAGCGCTCCAAGCGTACAGTACAGGTTACCGGCTCGCGTTCACAGAGAGCTTCTCGGCGGCCGTGCCTCACCTCGAGCGCGCGATTGCAATCGACCCTCAATTCGCAATCGCATATGCCGTTCTCGGAAATTTGTATGCCTCTGTGGGAGAGTCCGTTCGTTCCTTACAGAACACGACGAAAGCTTATGAGTTGCGAGAACGCTCGAATGATCGAGACAAGTTCTACATCATCGCCAATTATGAGCGGACGGTGACAGGGAACCTGGTACGGGCGCGCGAGATCTGCCGGCTTTGGGCACAGACCTATCCGCGAGATGCGCATGCGCACGGCGTTTTATCCGGGTTCATCTTACAGAGTTCCGGAAGATATGAGGAGTCCATTGAGGAAGCGAAGAAGGCAATCGCACTCGATCCGGATCTAACCCCGGCGTATGCGAACTTGGCTGCCAGCTATTTCAATCTGGGCCGTCTGCAGGCTGCGGAGCACACAATTGAACAAGCGTCTCAGCGCAATCTGAGCATGAGCGAGTTCTTGTTTTTGCGCTACTACATCGCACTGGTGAAAGCTGATGTGGCAGGCGCGCAACGGCAGGTGACTCTAAGCCGAGGGGAGCCGCAAGCGGAACACTGGATTCTACACTCGGAAGCTCTCAAGTCCGCCCGTTCCGGCCAGCTGGAATTGGCTGAGTCGATTTCACGCAGGGCTGTGGAGCTGGCTCGGCAAGGCGGCCAACTTGAGAGGGCAGCAACGTACCTCGCCGGCATGGCCGTCTCACATGCATTTTTCGGTGATGAGGTAACCGCACGGAGACGGGCGATGGCGGCTTTGCAACTTTCGAAAGCACGGGATGTCGAGTACGCTTGTGCTTTTGCACTCGCGCTTTCAAACGACCTTTCGCAGTCTCAAGTACTCGCAAACGATCTTCGAAGGCAATTTCCCGAGGATACGTCCGTACGGTTCAACTATTTGCCGGTTTTGCAAGCGCTCTCCGCCCTCAAGCAAAACGACCCTCGTAAGGCGATCGAACTCCTTCAAATTAACGTTCCATATGAGTTCGCCCTACCCGGAGTTGATTTCTATGCTTTCTTTGGCGGACTCTATCCCGTCTACGTCCGTGGCGAAGCTTATTTAGCCGAGCACCGAGGCGCTGAAGCAGCCAAGGAATTTCAGAAGATCTTCGATCACCCGGGGATCGTGTTCGCGGATCCCGTTGCCGCGATGGCGCGTTTGGAGCAAGCGAGGGCCTACTGCCTAGCGGGACAGGAGGGTAAAGCAACGACAACCTACCAGGATCTGCTTACCCTCTGGAAGTCTGCGGATTCCAACCTTCCAGTTCTTCGACACGCGTCGATGGAGTACGCCAGATTGCGTTGAATGGCCGATCAGACGATCAACCGGTCAGTCCAAATTTGGTGGGCAATCCGCACAGTCGCACTTAGAGAATCGCAGCCGGCTCGGTAAAGTGGGCGTGCCGATTACCCTCCGGTAGTCCGGATGTGTAGATCTATCCTTGGCCGTA
>JAFAQG010000156.1 GCA_019246575.1 Acidobacteriaceae bacterium | reverse complement strand
GGCAGAACGTCCTGCTTCTGCGCGAGGCACCAGTGCCAGAGATCGTCAGGCGTCCCCGGAAGGCGATGGCCCAGGTTTCGCGCGCCTGCTCGATGCGGAGGGCGGCGGGGGGTTCGTCTATGCCCCGCCAGTATTCCCGCTGCACGGAAACCTGCAGGCAGCCATGCCCGGCCGAATGGCAGAAAAGCTGGCAAGCGATCGTATGCACAAGGGCGGCAAGGGCGATATCCGGCCGCTGCGCCAGGACCGCGCTGATCGCGGCCGAGCGGTGCGTCGTCAGGTTCTCGACCAGAGTGGCGGAAAGCCGTGATTTCGATGGCAAGGCTTCATCGTCGCTTCCGTCATCGGATGCAGCCGTATCGGCTTCATCCTCGTTTGCGGCAGATCCTCCGGCTTGACGAAACCGTAGCGGATTTCAGCGCCGCTGCCGTCACAGGCGACGCTCGAAGCCTTGCGGACGACAAGCGATTGCAGCAGGCCATGCGAGGCGATGGAAGCGGCAAGTTCGGCCAGGGCCGTGTCTGCGCCAGCCGTCTTCCGGACATTGCTGCCGCTCGCGGTGAGCTTGTGCAGCGGGATGGATGTTGTCTCAGTCATAGCGTTCTCCTTTGCTGTTGGGGTTTCACAACGCGCCGAAAAAGGCCGGGCGGAGAAGCCGCGCGTGTCACAAGCTTGTCTTCGTTGCCGGGGCGTCCGCCTTCGCGGGAACCGGCAACGAAACAAGCTCTGGGCATTGACACGAAGGCGCGCCCGGCCACGGTCGCGTGCTGCGTGAAACCGGCAAAGAAGGCGGAAGATAGTTCCTGCACAGACAGTCACCGCGTGCGCTTCGCTTCCGACGGCACAAGCGGGGGCCGTCTATGTGTGCAGCTTGAAGAAAAGGAGTCGTGGGCCGTGATGTTCAGGCAAACTGCGGCGCGAGGTCGGCGCCGGAGATGATGCGCGTGCCTTTATGCCGGAGTCCGCTCTTGCCGCTCGTGACAAGATAATTGGCCCTGCCGATTCCGCGCGGCTGGCTGGCTCGTGCATAGCCGCGCCGGTTCCTTGAGACGACATTGCCGGTGCAGCGGCCTCCGCTTCCTTCCGGGCAAGGGAAGGGGGGCGCTGCGCCATCTGGCGGCCCATATGGTACAGCAGCTAAACCGCAACTAACTTAAAACAGATGATAGACGACGGAGCCGTCAAGTAGGAAAGATAGGAAAGCTATGTATCACGATGTTGTAAAGCTCATTGCCCGGAAGAATTTTTTGCGGATCAATCAGAAGGACTACGATTCTCTGTTAAAGGACTGCGCGCCGAACATCCACCATCGGTTCGGAGGCACGCACGCTCTCGCGGCGAGCGCCATGATAAAGAGGCATTAGGCCGATGGCTTGGCCGGTTGGGTCGGCTCGGGCCGGGCCTTACGCTGAGGGTGCACGATATCTGGGTGAAGGGGTTGCCTCACAACACGGTTATTATCGTCCGCTGGTCTGCAACCGATACGCTTCCGGACGGGTCGCCTTATCACAATCACGGCGTACATATCATTCGCATGCGTTGGGGAAAGATAGTGGAAATCGACGCCAATGAGGATTCGCAGGCGGTAGCGGAATCGCTGAGAATGCGCGCCCACTATGGAGTTACGGAAGCATCAGCCGACCCGATAGTGAGCTGATTTCAGCCGGTGTCTTTCCAAAAACGTGCCCGGACTTCCCATCATGGGGACCACGAGAACTCTTGGATCTGATCTGCCGTTTGACAATTGGCGTATTCAGGCATGTCGGGCACGTCAAATTCTAGCAGCGCTTGCATGGGCCGAGCAAGATAGCGCCGACATCGAACGGAGCAAGAACAGAATTTCGGCCCATCCCTTGCGGGCCGGGCTTTACTCGGGGCATTGCGCGCTCCCCGGGCCGCTTTGTCGCGTCTCGGCCAACCGCTGGCGAAGCTTCTGTAATCACGCCATTGGAGCTCAGAGGTGTTCGATATCCACCGTTCGAATGTAATAAGCGAGGGTAAGGCCCTGATCGAAGAATTTTTGCGCTGCCGGACTTCCGGTCGCTATCGGATGGTGCAGGGAACCAAGACCGTTTAGAAGAGTGATGGGAGTGTCGTGATCACCGGACGACGTCGGGGTCCGCCCTTCTGCACCGTAAATTCTACCTGCAGAAGACACGCACCTAAGACAATCGCCGATGTCAACCAATTTGGGATGCAGCATGCTCCCACGGACGGACGACCTGAGCGCCTTTGAGCTACTAACCAACTTCTACTGAGCCATGTTGAGATCGAGTCCTTAGGGCGCGTGCACCTCACTGCGTCAGATTTATAAACCCGAAGGAATCGTTGCCCATAAACACCAGATTGTCTCCATCACTTCCCATCAAATGCGGTTCCACTACCGTGCCGATTGCTGGAGTAGCCACGAGTACCCATTGACGGTTCGCGCGATCGAGCATGTAAATTCTCCTGTGCCGATAATTCACCTCCTGAGGTGGCGGTGCGTGATCCTCGAATGAGACATACACGCCTCCATTGTCGGTCGACGCAAAGCCTACGACCAGAGAGGAGTTCGATAGTTTTGGCAACCCTGGGTAGCCCTGTCGCTTCATTGTGTCGGGTCGAATCTCGACGTAGTCACCCTGTTCCGAGTGTATTCCTGAGTACCACGCTACTCGGTCGCTCTTTGCGACGAGATAGCCGGAAAACAGCCGACTTAACTGATGGTGACCCTTGAACTGAGAGTGCGGACCTGCTGAGGCGATGAACTTGCCTTGCGCGTCGAAATGCCTAAAAATCCCAGCGTTGCCGTCGAGCCCTGATGCCCAGGGATCGTGATCGATCATTTTGCACCCTAAGGTCCAAATCGTCCCGTCCGGTGCGACGGCCACCTGATGCGGATGATAAGGCACCGTGCTAATGACCCTTGACGTCAGCCCATCAGCAGAGATCCACGCAAAAAACGGAGCGATTTGACCGCTACTTGAGACCGATCCGCCTGTGAAAACGATTCTGCCATCGGCACCACGATCGAAGTCTCCCACGAAGAACCGCCCGGGAACACTGGGCATGACCGACGACATCACTTTACCCTCTCGATCAACGGAATAGAAGGGGCCGAACGTGCCCCCTCCTCGCTCTAGGAAGACGAATGCGCCATTACTCCACTTCCCTGGCAAGCCTTGGCTGACAATTGGGTCCAATTTTACAGCCGAACCCTGCATTACGAGTTGCTGGCTGGAAACATCTACCAGGCTTGCCGCGGATATCGAGGCC
>JAFAQG010000717.1 GCA_019246575.1 Acidobacteriaceae bacterium | reverse complement strand
GGCGAGGTCCTGCAGGTGCAAACCGGTCATCTCGTCGCCTTCGAGCCGACCGTCAATTACGACGGGCAGATGGTCGGCAGCATCCGAACAGCCATCTTCGGCGGCGAAGGGCTCTTCCTGACAACGCTCACGGGTCCCGGACGCGTGATTTTGCAGAGCATGACACTCGAACGCCTGCGTCACGAACTGGCGCCCGCGGAGCATCCGCACGCCGGCGAGGAGAAGAACCCGCTGGGAGCGATTGCGCGAGGCGATTTCGGAAGCTTCTTCTCGACTGACGATTAGAGCAATTTGCACATGGCTGAACTTTCCTGCCCCGATCCGGCATCAAAAAGTTCGCGCGCGCAACGACCGATGACCCGGAGAACGTGGGCCACTCTGGCTGCAGCCGCGCCTGTGCTCGCACAAGTGACTTCGCGCGTCCCGCCTCAAGGAGAGCCGGCGCCGGCGACATCTGCGGCAACGCCCGAAGCGAAACTCCAAAAAGCGTATGACGACGTCCGCAAAGTAAAAGACCGCCTCTCTCAAATCGATGTACCTATGGCCGTCGAGCCTTCGTTTGTATTCAAACCCTAAGTTCCCCTGAATGCGAAAACAGAAACTCGACGAGGCCACTCTGCCGTTTGCAAGCATTGCGCAATTATCGAACTTACTCCGTACACGCCGGATTTCGGCTGTCAAGCTGACTAAGTTCTTCACGAAGCGTCTCGAAAAAATAGGTCCGCGCTATAACGCGTTGGCATGCTCACTGGCCAAAGACGCGCATAAAGCAGCGAAAGCAGCGGACTCGGACCTCAAACACGAACGCTTCCGAAGCACTCTCCAAGGCATACCGTACGGTGCAAAAGACCTGTTCGCAGTCGCCAGGCATCCCACAACCTGGGGCGCAAAACCGTACGCAGATCAGGTTTTCGATTACAATGCCACAGTTATCGAACGTCTCAAGGGCGCGCAAGCGGTCTTGATCGGCAAATTAGCCATGATCGAGCTCGCCGGCGGCGGCGGATACAGCTCTGCATCCGCTTCTTTGCAAGGACCATGCCTCAATCCCTGGAACAGAATGTATTGGGCCGGCGGATCTTCGAGCGGTTCCGCAGCGGCAGTCGCGGCTGGATTAACGCCGTATGCGCTCGGCTCAGAAACTTCAGGCTCCATCATGACGCCCGCGTGTTACTCAGGTATAACAGGCCTTAGGCCGACTTACGGGTTAGTAAGCCGCCACGGCGCGATGGCGCTCTCGTGGACGCTCGACAAAGTCGGCGTGCTCGCGCGCTCGGCAGACGACTGCGGATTGGTGCTACACGAAATCGCGGGCGGAGATACAGATGACCCGGGCTCCGCGCACAAGAGTTTCCACTATCGCCCCAAGTATTACGGGGACATCAAAGAATTGAAGATCGGATACGCCGAAATCGATTTCGCCGAGTGGCCCGACGAACCGATGCGACCCGCCTTCGCAAATGCCCTCGCCGCAGTGAAGTCCATCGGCGCACAGATGACCGAGACCACGCTGCCCGATTTTCCCTACGGGCCGATCATCGGAACCATCATCGATTCCGAGGGCGCCTCCGTCTTCGAGCAGCTAATTCGCAGCGGCGCAGTCGATCAGCTCGCCGACCTCAGCCAAATCGACGGGTTGAAGGCGTCCCTGACTTACTCCGCCGTCGACTATCTAAAAGCAATGCGCATTCGCACGCAGATCCGCGCCGCTTTCAACGAACTATTCTCGACCGTCGACTTATTACTTGCGCCCACACGCTTCAGCCTGCCTGAACGCGCCGATCAGCCGTTTCCTGAGACTCCTCCAAAACGTCCGGACCGCAAAGGCGTGGGAGCTGGCTTGGTACAAGCCAGTAATCTTTGCGGACTACCTGCTGTATCCGTGTCCTGCGGTTTCGTAAATGGATTGCCCATCGGCATGCAAATCGTAGGCCCTCCATTCAACGAGAATCGGATTCTTGCGTTCGCGCGCGAATTTCAGAATCGCACCGATTTTCACAAGCAGCATCCCTCAGATCCGGACCTTAAGTAAAGCCAGCGCGGCCACGCTTGCAAAGCTTGCAAGAAAGATTGCCACGACCGCCATGTTCCTCCGTTCAGGCAAAAGGGCATGAATTCCCACAAATAGAAAGCTTCCGGCAACCGCTCCAAGCACGGCAGCGCTCCACCACGAGCCGAAGGCCTGAACTCCCGAGTGCCGGACGTGCGGTTCGATCCACGCACCCGCAACCGTAACAACTTCCGCTGCGCCGCACAGCATCAACGCTCGATGCGATGCCTGCGCCGGTTTACGGCTAATCCACCCTAACGCCACACCCTCCGGCAGTTTGTGTAATGCCAGGCCGATCGGAACGGCGATATTAGCCAGCGGTTCAACCGAGACTGCGCGCACACTCCAGCCATCGAGAAAACTGTGAACGGCGGTTGCGGCAAGCAACGGACCAATCAGGCCCTGTCGCGGCGAATGGCCGGCGCGAATCAAAACGGCATCCAGTAATACCAACGCGCCACAAACTCCCGCGACTAAAACAAAAGCAATCGGCCACCCGCACGCGTGCGCGATTTCCGGAATCAGCCAGAACAGGCACATCCCGCTAAGCACGCCGCCGCCTGCCGCTGCCATACGGGACGACGCACCGCGTGACTGGCCGACCACTGCCCCAATTCCAATCCCGCTGAGTGCGAGTACTGTCAGCAGCCACGCCGCACTCATTTACTGCTGAATTACCTTAATCACGAAATACGTGAACGGTTTTGCTTTGTCAATCAGAAGCTGATGAGGCGTTCCCGCCGGAATGTGAACAATCGAATCCTTTGTCAACATGTGGCGTTCTCCGCCTTCAATGGAAGTGCCGCGCAGCTCGCCCGGCTTTTCGGCATGCGAATGAATCAGCTTGCCTCCCGTGAGAAGCGTGGCCTCACCCTCCTCTACGACAAAGATGTCTGCCTCTTTCTCGTGTAGCTCAGAGGAACCCGTCGCGTCGCGAAACGCAATCATCGTGTAGTGATTCCCATATCGCTGCAGCTCCTCCGTCGCGGTCGCAATCCGCTTGGCCGCAAGTTTTTTAGAAAGCGTTTGCAGATCTTGTGGCGTGTACACATCGACGCCTCCGGATCGCGCGAGTAACGTTGCCGCTGTGAACAGCGCAAAAACGCAAATCTTCACTGGTTCGATTCTCCTGAACAGATTCTATCGGCAGCTCAGCGCACCGGCCACTCGATCGGCTTCTTATCGGCTGAGCGCTCGTGGTACTCGACTGCGGTCGGCTTCTTATTCGGCGTCACGGCAAAATCCAGCCAGCCGCGCGCGCACTGTTTCGCCTTCAAAGGCGTGATGTTCAACGCTGGCCTCCTGGTGAGAGACGGCGAGGGCAGAATGCTCGATCCGTCTTGGAATCGCAATGCGAAAAAGCTCGGAAGTGCAATCGCGCCTCTCGGATCGCGATCGCCCGCGCAGACCTCGACATTGGCAGAAATGCGTGACGACAAAATGAGCGCGTAAAGCGTAACGATTCGACCCGTTTCAGTGATTCGCTTCTCCGGTACACGCCGTTTATGCGCGCCCGCGCCGGCAATGCCGAACATGAATAGCAACACCCCCAAAATGCCCGCCCGCGTCATCCCGGTATTGCGTTCCCTCATGGTCTCTTTCGAGTTTACGGAACAGCGCCGAGCATCCATAAAAGCAGGGTTAAGCGTCCGTGATGTTTCTTCAGCGCACGGAAACGAGTGTGTACGAGTGAATGGGCCCTGTAGGATTTGAACCTACGACCAAAGGATTATGAGTCCTCTGCTCTGACCGCTGAGCTAAGGGCCCGCATACTTGCTATTGCAACGACTTAGCAGCGACGACGGACTCGGTTGCTGTTGGTGTGGTGTGATTTTTGTGGGCAAATCTCCCCTGCCAAGCCGTTCAAGCACATACCTTTCGATAACAGTATCACGCGGACCAGCAGGGCGGTTCGTGTCCCTTCTAGGGTTGTTTCGCGAAATCGATTCTAACGAACCGGCCGCCTCCGCCGCCCCCTAACCTCGGCGTGCGCTCGTTGCTAACCAGCCGTGCAATTTTTTCCGTTGGCGACCACGATCTCCTGTCCTAGTACTCGGCACACAAATGTTGCGCGTCCAGCAGTTTACCCGTGTAGTACGGCAGTTCGGCACCCATTTTGCAACTGGGAGAGCGGAGGGGAACTTGCCATGAAGAAGCAACTGATGATCGCGTGCCTTGCTCTGAGCGGGCTCCTTGGAAGCACGACAAGCATGCAAGCACAGCATTCCGACACCTACTATCACCATCAACGAAGCCGTTACGTCAAACACGATGGAAAGAAA
>JAFAQG010000697.1 GCA_019246575.1 Acidobacteriaceae bacterium | reverse complement strand
CCTGGCTGCTCGGCAGGATTTCCTGATCGAGTCCGGATTCGCAGAACGCCGAGGACCAAACGTCATTTACAAAAAGGCTCTGCTCGCCACCTTGCGCGATCGGGAGCTCGAAGTCTTAGCAGCGAGGATCCACGCGGAGACGGGGCTGATTCCTCGGCCGGTGGAGGAAGGCCAGCCCTTCAGCGGCGTGTATCGCGCATCTACACAACTCATCAGCGGTCGATTTGCGATGTTGGACGACGGAATCGGGTTCACATTGGTGCCCTGGCTTCCAGCCATTGAAAAGCAACTCGGTCGAGAATTAACAATCACAGTCCGCGGTGACTTGGCTTCTTGGGAAATCAGTCGCAAGCGAGACGTCTCGCGATGATCGACCGAGCTCCCAGCTGGATGTATGAGACCCTTCTGCGACGAGGAAACGCATACTCGGTCGCCATGAGCAATACGGGACGTTCGCGTACGCGAATTGGACAAAACGCTAATCGGGTTGATGAGGAACAGGGCATGATTTCCAGATGGCCATAAGTTGAGCGCTGTGCTTGCCTCAGGGGTGGCGCTGGCGTAAATTGTACAAGTGACTTGTACATCAAGGAGGGCTTCCATGGCTGCCCCCATATTCACGATCTCGAACGCGCGGCAGAAGTTTTTCGACTTGTTTCAGGCAGTTACCTCCCGCCACGGGCGTAAGGTGATTATTACCAGCCGCGGCGCTGCAGGTCATGCCGTGCTGGTGGGGGAGTCCTACCTCAACGAGCTCGAATCGGCCGCCAAGAGGCTACGGGATATAGAGGCCGGTCGCGGCGTGCCCGTTGGCAGTTTCAGGCTGGTCGGCAGTGGCCGGGTTAGCTCCGGAGTTGAAGACCCTGTAGCCCAGATCCGACTCGAAGCCGCCGCAGCTGCGGAAAGGAAACTGGCGTCATTCGCCAAGGATCCATGAGCGAGCCGAACGCGCCGTTGGCGGTCACAGATACCCATGCGCTCATCTGGGCAATCGGCGACCAACGCAAGCGCTTGGGCAAGCGCGCCAAACAACTCTTCGATCGGGCTGATGACCACGCATGTGCCATCTACATTCCGACCTTCGCGCTCGTCGAGTTGGGAGAAGCCTGTCGTAAGGGCCACGTTACGTTGAACCTCCCGTTTCAGGAATGGGCGCGGCTAGCCTTCGCGAGCGGCAAATATCACGAAGCCCCACTAACGGCAGAAGTCGTCCGCATCGCCCAGGGACTCTACGAGATTCCAGAGCGCGGCGATCGCCTAATTGCTGCCACTGCGGTTGCAATGGACCTGCCTCTGATCACACGAGATCCGGAGATAGCGCAGACCGCTGGCGTCGAGTGCATTTGGTCTTAACCAAGGACGCGCTTCAAACCGTGTGCCTGCGCAGGATTCTGCGACCGAGGAGGATCACGCCATCTTTCTCAACAGGTTTGAGTAGTCCTCAGTCATCCGCTGCTCCGAGTCGCGCAGTTCCTTGATCCGCTTGCATGCATGCAGCATGGTCGTATGGTCACGGCCGCCAAACGCATCACCGACCTGTGGAAGGCTGTGACTCGTCAACTCCTTGGAAAAAACTCTTCCTGCGAACGATCCTTGTTGGCGAAGAACTGAATGTCGTCAATCATGAGCGCATCGAGCGACCGATATGCCGCCTTGAACTCGTTCATCGAATTGTGCTGCAGAGCGCGGACCATATCGCCCACAAACCGCTCCGAATGCACATAAGCAATCCGAGCCTCTGAATCGCGTTCCTTGATCATGTGCGCAATTGCGTGCATCAGATGCGTCTTGCCAAGACCAACACCGCCGTAAAGAAACAGCGGGTTGTAGGCGCGCCCAGGATTCTCAGCTACCTGGAGTGCCGCAGCCTTTGCGAGCTGGTTGCTCTTGCCGGTAACGAACGATTCAAATGTAAAGTCCGGTTGAAGGCGGGCACCGACGACGAGACCGTCAGTGCGCCTTGGACGCGACGGAGGTGGTGGTGAGGACGGCGGCGGTGGTCGTACAGCAGCCGTTCTGGAGCCAACCTCGACAGTCACAACAGGGACATCGCCCCCGTTCTGATTACGTAACAGCTCACCGATCCGCGGCAGCAGATTGGCATTCACCCAGTCGACCACGAACCGATTCGGCGCGAGCAGCTTCAGCGCGCCAGCACCCTCCAGAACCTGCAGAGGACGCACCCACGTATTGAATTGCTGCTCTGGAAGCTCGGCTTCCAAAGCGGAAACGCATTGAGTCCAATGAGACGCTTCCACGCGCTGCCTCCGCGGCCGCCTCGACGGGACCTGTTAAAAGGGCTGCGCAGTCTATACCTAGTGCAGCGTGCGCTGAAGCCATTATCGAAGAGATTCTATTGACACCTTGGCACTCAACGGCTTAGCCTTGCCGCCCTTTTTGAGAACCCACGGACCATCGACGGAGCCATGCTATGAAGCGCACCTATCAACCGAGCAAAGTGCGGCGTGCGCGCACGCACGGTTTCCGCGCCCGTATGGCGACGAAGACTGGACGTGCCGTTCTGGCCCGCCGTCGCGCCAAGGGCCGCAGAAAACTAATTCCTTAAGTCCTTCCGTTGACGGGGGTCGCTTGACCGGCGACAGCGTGGCCCACAAGCGGCTGACGCTTCCGCCACAGAAGCGGCTACGTCGTAAGTCGGACTTCGATGCCACCTACGCACGAGGCCGCCGA
>JAFAQG010000692.1 GCA_019246575.1 Acidobacteriaceae bacterium | reverse complement strand
AGCTCATTTGCGATGGGTTATTGGAGCGACCGGCATATCGACCAGGAACGTAAGTTCAACCTGGAAGCTCTGCTGAAAGGCTCCGAGAAGAAGGATGGACGTGCGGTGCTCGCGCCATTTCTGCGGGATTCGCTGATCGGACTGGTGTATTGCTACTACGCTCCTGCGGGAGCGCAGGTTTTGCTCACGAATTCGCTATTCGTGCGCAGTCACGATTTCGTGGGCCCTGAGGGCTCGCCGGCGTATTGGCACACGACCGAGGTAGCGGGAAGCGGTTGGCCCGGCAATGCGGGCGGCAGACTGACGGGTTCGCTCGTTGCTCTGCCCTATGCGCTGGCACAAGCCGAGCAGAACTTCCTTACGCCTCGGCGCGAACAGGCTCTCATCTGGGCCGATCTCGTTCCTCAGATCATTATGGATGTGACTGTGACTCGCTGGCGAGGTATAACGCCGGACCAGCTCCGGTGGGTAGCGCTTCACATCCAGAGAGGCCGAAATTTGCTGGCTGCTGCAGCACTGGACAGTAAGGCAGAGGCAGACGTGATGGATGCCTTGGGCCGAACGGTCACTCCCGAGAACGTCGACCGAGTGCGTGACCGCCTCGAATCGGGAGACTTTGTGCAAGCAGTAGCCCAGATACCGCCGTCCGTGCTATATGCGATTGCGGATGATTCGCGATTGAAAAACGTGTCGCCGGATGTCGCCTCGCTTCAGATCGCGGACATGGCAGCGCAACAGAAGCCGGAGCTCAGCCCCAAGGCGATTGCGAAGGCGTTTGGAACGCCGAAACCGACGCTCACGCACTGTTACAGGCCCGACCTGCTGTATTTGCGGACCTTCCCGGCGCTGATGGGCTATTCGAGCCGGATCCTGGCGGAAACCTGGGAATCGAACAACCTGTATTACGCCGCGCTTGCTTATGAGGCCGGCATTCGCGCGGACGACCTGGATATTTACGTACCTGAGTGGAACCGTTCGGCGATCGAAAATGTGTTTGCTACTCACTTAGAGGACTGGCCGGCACTGATTCGTTCTCTTAACGCCACGGCGGAGGCGGTTCTGCGCCGTGACAACCGGAGAGCTGCGGTTGAAAATGTAGGTAACTTAGCCAGGTAAGTTATAGGATAGCCATGCTTGGAAAGCGTTCTCACCTGATCACCGTGTGCGCCGTGATGCTCCTCGGCGGCGGACTGTGGCTTCATGCTCAAGATGAGACCACGTTTCACGTCAAGGTGGAAATGGTGGTGCTCGGGTTCACCGTCACCGATCAGCACGGGAAATACGTAAATGGCCTGAAGCCGAAGGATTTCAGGGTGTACGAAGATACTATCCCGCAGAAGGTGGCAACGTTCGCGGAAGGCAACAACGCGCCGCTGCAAGTACTCGATAACGGAGAGTTGCGGCCCATTCATGCTGGAACGGGAAGCGAAGAGGCGAACCGGGGAGGTTTGCCGAAGCCGAACGTTATCGATCTCCGTTCCGCAGGCACGGGCACGAACGTGTTTGTCCTGTTCGATACGAGCAACTACATGTATCGCGGTTTCGTGTATGCATCGGATGCCATCGCAGATTTCATCCGCGGTCTCGATCGCGCCGACTCGGTAGCCGTTTATACATACAGCCGGAATTTAAATCGCGCGGTTCAGTTGAACCGCGATCGTGGCACGGCGATCGAGGGGCTGAGACGAGCTGTAGCCGGAGATGATTCGGCGCTCTATAACTGCCTCCTGCTGACGCTGCGCGATGCAGCCAAGATTCCCGGACGCAAAGTGGTGATCGTGTTCTCGAACGGTCCCGATAATGCCAGCATGGTTGCGCCGGACGATGTGCGCGCAGTGGCCGAGGATGAAGGTATTCCGATTTATGTGATCTCGACCAGCGAGGTCACGAAGGATCCCATATCGAGCTCCATCTTCAAGCGCATCTCGACCAACACCGGCGGAAAGAGCTATTTCGCGAAAACGTGGCAGAAACAAGTGGAGGCGTTCGAATCGATTCGCGAAGATCTCGGCAACAGCTATACCGTTACTTACTACCCGCAGCCGAACCCGAATGACGGGTTTCGCAGCATCCGAGTTGAGCTGACGTCCGAATCGATGAAGAAGTATAAGATTCGCGCAAGGCCAGGTTACCGGCCGCAGCGCGGATTTTAGATTTCTGCCGGAAGCTTGAGAATTTGCCGGTCAATTTCGGACTGAGACTCTAGGGATATCCTCTCAGCGCCCGGTCTTTAGTCATTAGCTGCGACCAAGTGCTTAAAAACGGCAAACAAACGCTCATTTCTGCCGATAACAGATATGAGCCACACAATGTTTTCAATACAAACTGCAGCAAGCCAATTCCTTGCGAACCTGTCTGGCCTCGAGGAACGAATGGCGAAGACAAACGTCGAGGTGAGCAGCGGATTGCGGGTTCATACGCTTTCGGATGACCCCGACAGCGTCTCGGAAATTTTACAGTTGAACGCGCAGATCGCCGCGAACGATCAGATAAAGACCAACGTTACCCGGGTTCAAACAGAGGTAAACGCAGCTGAGAGCGCCATCAACACGGCGGCATCGTTAATGGATCGCGCTGCCCAGATAGCGGCGCAGGGAAGTTCGACGGGGTCGAGTGTAGATCGAAGTCAACTGGCGCAGCAGATCAAGGACATCCTCGGTGAGATGCAGCAGCTGGCAAATAGCCAGGTAGGCGGACGCTTCATTTTCGCCGGGAACGCAGACCAGACTGCGCCTTATGGTCCGGTCGACCTTGCCGCAAATCCAACCAACGGGGTAGGCCCGTATGCGGGAAACGCGAGCACCAGGTCCGTCGTAGACGCTTACGGGATCCAGATCTCGGTGTCATACACCGCGCAAGATGTTTTCGATGGAGGCACCACGGGGACGCCTTCGACCAGTGTTTTCCAGTCGCTTACAGAAGCTTACACAGCGTTGGCGAATAATGACCCCACGGCGACTTCCGCGGCCGCAGCCGATCTGAAGAGCGCGGCCACCTACCTCGACGGTCAACAGGCGCTCTATGGAGACATTCAGGGCAAGTTGGCGGATGCGCTGACGTCACAAGGCGACCTTTACACCAGCCTGCGAGCTCAACTCAGCAATCTGCAAGACGCGGATATGGCGGAAGCAGTGACACAACAGCAGACGGATAGCACAGCGCTGACCGCGGCGGAGACGGCTTACTCCTCCATGCCGAAGAAGAGCTTATTCGACTATCTGGCCTGAACGGACTCGAACTGAGGCGGAGTCTGCAGCTAAACACGTGTTAACTCAATACTCGAAATCGTATGCCCTCGCTTTCTGATACTTTCAACGCAGCCGCTCATTCTCTCGATACCTACGAGCAGGCGATTCAAGTCGTCGGTAACAACACGACGAACGCCACAACGCCGGGTTTTGCCGCTCAGCGCCCCGTGTTTGTGGCTGATTCTTTCACACCTTCGTCAGGTGGAGGAGGTGTAAGCGTGGGCTCCGTCCTCAGTTCGCGTGACGAGTATGCAGAACAAACCGTTCAGGGTGCGCAGTCTAGCAGAGCGTATGCAGGCACGATGGCAACGCAACTGCAGCATGTCGAAGGATTCTTCCCACTGCCGTCATCCTCGAGCTCCGCCAGTGCCGGCGGGATTGGAGGCATGCTCAACAATTTGATGTCGGCGTTCTCGAGTCTGACAACAAGTCCGAACGACACCGCCAGCCGGCAGGCTGTCTTAAACGCTGCGGGAAACCTGGCCACTGCATTCAACACTACGTACGGGTCGTTGACAGCTGTCCAGAACGACGTGACGAGCCAGGCGCGCGATGCGGCGAATACGATAAATTCCCTGGTTTCGCAAATTCAGCAGATCAACGCTGCGAAGCAGAATAACGCTTCAGCGAATAACGATGCCGGCGTCGACGCGCAGCTTCACGCCGATTTGGAGAACCTGTCACAGCTGGTGAATATCACTACTCGGACGGCAAGCGATGGAACGACGAGTATCTTCCTCGGCGGCCAAACGCCATTGCTCATCGGGGTACAGCAGTACTCACTCAGCGAGTCATCCGTTAGCGGGAACGTTCAGATCACGGATTCTACGGGCGCGAATGTGACGGCACACGCGAATAGCGGTAAGCTGGGCGCCTTGATTAATCTCGCGAATACAACAATTCCGAGTTACGTCAGTCAGCTAAACACACTCGCTCAGGGACTCGCCGACACGATCAATACGAAGCTGGCATCCGGCTGGGACCAGCATAATCATGCGGGCGCACGGTTATTCTCATATAATCCGCTGGCTCCCGCCGAATCCTTGGCCGTCGCCATGACGGATCCGACGACGCTGGCAGCTGCGAGCGCGTCAGCTCCGGGCGGCAATGACAACGCCGTCGCGCTTTCGACTATCTCTACTGTGCCCCAAGCGAGCCTGGGGAATTTCAGTTTTACGGGTTATTACGGTAACCTGGCGTCCGTTATCGGCACCGACTCGGCGAATGCGCAGGGAGAGCAGACAACAAGCCAACAGGTGTTGTCGCAGGCGCAAACACTGAGATCGAACGCCTCGGCGGTGTCACTCGATCAGGAAGCAACCCAGCTAACCGAGTATCAACAGGCCTACAACGCAACCAGCAGGCTCATTAACGTAGTTGACCAGATGATGCAGACGGTTCTGAATATGGTTCCCACGACCTAAAGCTGACGCTACATAGCAATCAATCCTTGCTCTTTTCAAAAGGGCTT